>JALYXN010000185.1 GCA_030947085.1 Pseudomonadota bacterium
CATGACGGCACGGCGCACTGCGTCATATCGTCATTGCGCAGCCATGTCACCTTTCGCCCGCACAATCTTTACCGGCGCCTGGTCGATCCCGCGCGCTTCGACCTGGTGCTGCTGCGCAACGTACTCAACTACTTCGACGACGCCGGACAGGAAGCCGTGCTGGAGACCGTACGGCAATCGATGTCACCCAAGGCCATGCTGCTGGTGGGTGAATCTGAATCGCTCAATCGCCTCAGCACGAGCTTCATCTATCGACAGCCGCTGATTTACCAGAACGAGCGCGCCTCCCCATGAGCGAACCGACGCGTTCCCGTCGCTATTGCGGCTGATTGGCGCAGCACCTTCGCACTACCACCAGCTCGAAGCGGTCATCGCCGACGGAGCCTGCATGATGCAGCACACGCGGCCCGCGCTTTACGGGGCTATCGGTGAACAGAACACCCGGAGGGCGCAGCGTCTGCTCGCCGAGGCGGTCATCCGCGTTGTGCACACGGAAGTCGGCGGAATCAGTGGCCGCCAGCTGAGCATCCACTGCAGCACACAGCAGTACGCCGTGCGTACCGTCGAACGTATCAACTAAGAAAATCACCCGTGGACCGTCCGATACTTCCAGTCACTCCCGACGCTCCGGATACGGTGGAGCTGATACGCCCACCGGGTGCGCCGGCGCACGTCGCGGCGTGCTGAATCTGCGCCAGGCACTGATCACTGTGGTCAACCTACGTACCCTCTACCACATGGCCGAGGCGGAGGATCTCGCCGCGAGCAAGATCCTTGTCGACAAACATGGCGGGCACGGTATCGCTTTCTGCATCGGTATATTTGACTTCAATGGCATTTTTTTTAAGCTCGTCATCCTCGCGAACGCGGGGATCCAGCGGCTTCAATGGCGCGCAACAGTAAAGTCACTGGATTCCTGCGTGACCAGCTTCGCTGTTGTTAAGCGCCTCGCAGGAATGACGAAGACGCGCGCTTACGCTTTAGCAAGCGCCATTCGCTGCTGGCACCTTTCCACATGGTTGGCCTATGATCCGCTCCACCGGCTGCCGGAATCCGCGCGATGAAGATGGTCATTGCCCTGCTTTTAGCCAGCACGCTTGCCTGCGCATCGGCGGCGTACTCCCAGAAAATGCATTCGCATCCGGCACCGGAAAAACTGGGCAAGGTCAGTTTTCCCACTTCCTGCGCTCCTGCGGTATCGCATGAGTTCGAACGCGCCGTCGCCCTGCTCCACTCCTTTGCTTATACCGTCTCGGAAAAGGCCTTTCAGGACGTCGCCGCTGCGGACCCTGCTTGCGCCATGGCGCATTGGGGTATCGCGATGTCCTACTTCCACCAGTTGTGGAGCCCGCCCGATCCGGATGAATTGGTCAGGGGTGAGGCGGAAGCCACGCGCGCGACCCGCCTGGGCGCAAAGACCGAACGCGAACGTCTGTTGATCGCGGCGATCGCGGCCTACTACCACAACGCAGCGCATGTTCCGCCGCCCGCGCGAGCCAAAGCCTATTCGGTCGCTATGGCCACTGCGGCCACGCGCTATCCAGCCGACACCGAAGTGCAAGTGTTCTACGCCCTGTCGTTACTGGCCACGGCGTCCCCGGAGGACAAATCGCACGCCAGGCAGAAACAAGCCGGCGCCATCCTGGAGCCGATCTGGCGACGGTATCCTGACCACCCTGGCGCGGCCCATTACCTCATTCACGCTTACGACAGTGCCGAACTGGCACCCCGCGGCCTGGCCCCGGCGCGCGCCTATTCCAAGATCGCGCCCTCGGCGCCGCACGCCCTACACATGCCATCGCACATCTTCACCCGGCTGGGCATATGGGACGATTCCATCGCCTCCAATAAGGCGGCGCGCGCCGCGGCCCAGCGTCAAGGCGACCTTGGCGAGGAGCTGCATGCCATGGACTACCTCACCTACGCGTATCTGCAACGCGGCCGCCGCGACGATGCGAAGCGGCTGGTGCAGTCGCTTGATGGTATGGCCGTCCAGACCAGTAACGACTTTAAGGTCGGCTACGCGTTCACGGCCATGCCCATCCGTCTCGCCATGGAAGGCCGCCAATGGGACGTCGCTTCACGCCTGCAGGCACGCGACGGCTTGTCCCCGGAAGTGGCGGCTATCGTTTATTGGGCCCGCGCCGTTGGCAACGCGCGCTCCGGCCATGCGCAAGCGGCCGAGGCCGACATCGCGCGGCTGGACGCCTGCCGGCGGCAGTTGCTGGCGAGCAAGAAAACCTACTGGGCGACCCAAGCCGAGATCCTCGGGAAGGAAGCCAGGGCCTGGCAGGCAGCGGCCGCCGCGCATCCCCACGATGGCATTGCCACGCTTCGGCAAGCGGCCGACGAGGAAGACCGCATCGAGAAATTGCCGATGACGCCCGGTCCAATCATTCCCGCACGCGAGCAGCTCGGCGACCTGTACCTGCAGAGGCACAAACCCGGGCAGGCCCTCGAGGCCTATAAAACTGCCTTGGCCGCAGCACCGGGCAGGCGGGCTGCTCTCAACGGTGCGGCCCTGGCGGCAACGGCGGCTGGCGACGCCCGGACGGCTAGCCAAATGCGTGGGCTTTTGTCGCACTAATGCAGTGGTGCCGATGACGGACTCACGCGTCCATGTGCTCAGGCATACGGCGTCCCGGCGCGCGCAGCGTTGACGCTGACGAAACCTTGCTGACGCACGCCCACAAAGTCCACCCTGAGAAGATGTCAGGTTGACGTTCTTCATGCAAAATGAACTGATCCCGATGAAAATGGCATTTGCTTAAGCGTAAAAACCTCATTCTTCATTCCTGCGAGGCGCTGTACAACAGCGAAGCGGGTCACGCAGGAATCCAGTGCCTTCGGACGTT
>JALYXN010000022.1 GCA_030947085.1 Pseudomonadota bacterium
GCACGGTATCGATTGCTTCCATCGCGAGCTGGGTCAGGGCGAGGTTGTCGTCGATCGTTTTTGCTATGGAATCATCATTGCCTGTGAACAGCTGGTTGATGGAGGTGGTCAGCTCAACCGTCACCAAGTCGTGCAAATTGCTACCGGCAGCGCCCACCGTCGTCGCCACGGTCACAATGACCACCAACCGCACCATGTTCATCACCAAACCCATCATGGGTTCGCGCGATTGACCGGTAATCATGCGGTAACCCTGAATCATGATCCATAGGGTTATCAGCACCAGGGCCAGGGCCGTTATCCATGTTGATACGGCGCCCAGGAGGTTGGCGCCGAAGCTATCGATTCTCCCGTGGAGCCAATGGTAAATGAGGGCGAAATAAAGCATGGCACTGACTATCCCTGACCGAATTGGAAGTGTTTTCTTGTTATCCGGAACATCTTTCGTGATGCGTCGTCTAGTCGCCGGAGAACGCCGTTGCGAAGGCCGCCGCCTGCACGACATTTCCCAGCTGGCTACCTCTCAAGGCGACCTTGGCGAGAATTTTTTGCTGATTCTCAAGCGCATCGATCAGCGCTTCATCTGCAGCTACTGATATTTTCCAGTCATGCATGCTTCGCGCCATCGTTACACTGATAGTTTCAGCCTGGCTGGTGGTATTGCTCGCGTTGCCAACGTTGGTTATGTGATTGGCCAGATCATTCAGCTTCTGCAAGCTGCCGCCGTACGTGTTGAGGTCATTCAGAATAATGACGGTTTTGTTGTATTTGTCGACTTGCAGCGTGGCTATCTTGGCGCAGATCTGCTGCTGACTTTTTGCGATGGGGTCCCCGGGCAAAAAGGCGGATGCTATCGAGGACACCACGCTGCTGACGACTGAGCCACTCGAGGGCCCGGGGCAGTTCTGTGAGATAAGCGCAGCGGGATCGGATATAGCCTGAAGATGGGTTGGAATGATTGACACGTCGGTGCCCAGGCCCTCTACCTTCATGACGAGCTGCTGGTATTGCTGAAGCTGCATCTCGTATTCCTGGACCTGCTTGGCGTACTGCATGCCCTGCTTGGTGTACTGCTCGACGGTCTGCACCAATTGCGACTTGAAGCCCTCTTGAGAGGCCGAGATGGCGGCGGAATCGGTCACTAATACCTGTGCCTGAGCCGCGCTCACGAACATGCAGGCAACAAGCGCCAAAGAAAGCGCGCTCCGGCCCGCACTTGGCAATCTTCCATGCGCGAGAATCGAGTAGAGGGACGACGTGAGCATGATGCAGTCCTCGAAGGTGATAATCGTTGGTGGCGCGCGGTCAGCGGGAGGCTGTACGAGTCCGGCTGGTGGCGAGCGGCGCTGAGGGTTCGGACTTGCCACTACCTTTGCGGTTCCGGTAGAAATCGCTGAGCCACTGTTCCGGGCTAAGAGAGCTGATCGGGACGCCTTCGGATTGGGCCCGTTTCGACAATACATCGTGCATAATTTCAATGTTGTCAGTGGAGGCCGAGATGACTGCCAGTGCGTCGTCCATTCCGCGGAGATTGAGTTGGCATACGGCGCTAGCATGTCCTTGCTTGACTAAAAAGCAACGTGAGCGCTCGTCCAGGCTTACGACGACCTGATATTCCGCTTCGGTCAGCTTGAGGCCGCCAACGTAATCCTCCTTGCTGGCATTCGGATTAGGCAACAGGATCATCGTGGCGGTTTGCTCGATCAGTGCTGCGGCGATATCGCTGGCGAGCGCGTCCTCCGGGCTCTGGGTGGCGAATATACCCAGGCCGTTCTGTTTACGGATGGTCTTTTGCTTGTTCTTGGCAAATTCCTTCAGCCCGCCCTTGCCATCGAGGATTTTCCAGAACTCGTCCATCACGTAGATGAGCGGGCGGCCATCGATCAGCGCTTCCAGTTTGTGCAGCAGATAATTGATCACTGGTACCCGCACTTCGGGGTTATCGATCAGTTCGGTATAGTCAAAACCGATGATGTTGGCTTTTTGCAGGTCAATCGTATCGACTGGGTTGTCGAACACCCAGCCCAGGGAATTTCCCGCGGTCCACCTGCGCATGCGTATGAACAGGCCGTCGTCACCCATGTTGGGCAGACTTTTCTGGAAATTGGTCATCGTGCGCAGCGTCATGGGCGTATCGAGCATGTTTTCCACTGCGCGGAATATGTCTTCTTCCTCGCGCGAGCTGTAGACGCTCTTGCCGACAAGCACTTTCACCAGTTCAACAAGAAACTGCACATTGGTTTCGGTACGTTCGCACTGGAAAGGATTGAAGCCCGTAGGACGTCCATTCTCCAGCGCCAGGTAATTGCCGCCGCACGCACGCACAAAGATTTCCGCGCCGCGATCCTTGTCGAAGAAGAAGATTGTTGGAGAAGGTTTCAGTTTCTGAACCTGGCTCAGCAAAAAATTGATCAGCGCCGTCTTGCCGGTACCGGACTTGCCGATGACCATGGTGTTGGCGATGGCTTTTTCGCCCAGGGAATTCTCTGCTGGGTGGGTAGCATGGAAATTGAAATAGTAAGCTTGGCCGTTAGTCGTTTGTAGCGTGGTGACGCAGTCGCCCCACGGGTTATTGTCTTTTTTCCCCGTGGCAAAATTATGCAGTGGCGACAGACCGAGAAAGTTCAACGAGCTGAGATTCGCCAGCCGTGTTCGATATTTCCAGTTACCAGGGAACTGGGCATAGAACGCTGCTGTGATCGCTAGATCTTCTTTGACAGAGACGAAGCCGGCGTTGGAAAGCTCGGCGCGCGTGGTCGCAATTTGCTGCGAGAGCGTGTCCTGGCTGTCTGCGTAGATGGCCATGCTGAAGTGATATTCACCCAGTACGAAATTGCCCGAAGCGAGCTGATCCATGGCGTGATCAAGCTCCGCGATCTGGCTGAAGGCCTTGTCGCCAGAAGAAATCATCATGCCTTTCGTGCGATCCAGCGCTTTGAGCGCGTCTTGTCGACCCATGGGGCTGAACGAGTGTGTGATGACGTACTCGAAATCCAGATATTTCAGACCATTGAGGATCCCGGGGTAAGTGCCGTCGGTGTACTCCTTGATGTTGAGTATGGCGCCGAAGTGGTTGACGCCATTGGGCGTGGTGAGTACGAAGTCGCCTGTCTTGGCAGAGAATCTTTGCTTGCTCACGGGCAAGTAGTTGTAGACAGGCGCGTCAAGTACGGGGACCGGCTCGTCGATTCGATTGAGCAGATAACCGTAGAGCTCGAGTGCCTCGGAAAAGACCACGCCATTGCCGGATTCGTACATGCCAAGCCGATAGGGCGAGTAGTCCTTTAAAACGGCCTCGACATTGCCGGCCAGTTCAAGGATGGTGTTTACCGCGTCGAACTGCTGATTCTGCAGGCGGTTCACATCATTGGACTTTTCCGCAAAGTGCTTCCCGCCGACAATGGGCCGGTAGATCATGGTCAGAAAAAGCTCGTTTTGCATCAGTTTTTGCGCGGACAATGCGCCGTAATAAGTGTCCGACATCTTCTGATTGAAGCTTTGGTCAAAATGACTGTGATCTTTCAAACGACGCCGCCGTCGCACGTCGTGCACCCAAAAGGCCACGTTAACGAAATCCGGTGCCCGCAGCGTCTGTAGCAGGCGATTGAAGGTGTTGTGACGATGCTCGATTTCCCATTCCTCGCGCCCGACGAATGGCAACCCGCCAAGGCGCCACACCAGCAGAAAATCCCCACCGGTAGTCTTGAGCACCGTGGGCGACACGTGCGTGGACAGCGGCAGAAATTCGGCGATGGGTGTGTCGGGTGTAAAGCTGGTCTTTGCCATGGTTCGGTCCGAGATGATGCCCTGAGCCTGCGATCAGGGCATCTGGGTGAACTACGATTTGGCTCTTCCCTGGCCGCGATGGCTGTTGGGTGTGAATACCCACATGCCGTCGTTTTCGCTCAGGTTTCTTACTCGTGTGCGAAATTGCAGGCGCAGGCCCAGCAGCCGAAAAATCATCTCGTCGCGGCGTGCCATTTGGCGCATGATGAAGATCACCACCGGCAACAGAAGCAGGTAGAAAAAGTTCGTGTAAACCGCCAGCAAAAAGCACCCACCCGCGCCAATGAAAAACGGTATATACGGCACCCCCATGAACATCGCTGGCCGGGTGCAACCACGAAATAGCGGATTTTTATACATAGTTGCCAAGCACGTGGATGATCAGGTCTGCGGTTGGCTTGCACGCATCTGTTCCCGCGCTGCCCTTGAGAAACATGTTCGCTATTTGCCCGGCCGCACCGATCAGGATGGCGCCGATCATGACCGGCGCCACATCACCAATGCGCTTGTGGGCGAAGGCGATCTGGTAACCGGAGAAAATGACCGCGATGGTGACTACGACTATCGACAGGGCATTGAGAATGGATTGGACATTCGATGCGAAACCGCAGGTGGTATCGATCGTGTCGCTTGCGCTTTGTGCAATCGCCCAACCGGGCAGCGCCAACAGCAGCATGGTGATCATGCAGATGATGATGAACAGCCTCGTGCGCGGAGTGTGGAGAATGCTTTCGCTGCCGAACGAATGAATAGCCATGGGATTTTCCTTGTCGGTTGTTCTGGCTTGGTGCCAGGCGGCGGTAGCCGCTTCGGGATCCGCCGCTTCCGGCGGCGGTACTTGCAGCGATACTTTCGGGGTTGCCCTGCCACCGTTGGGAGGACGTTAGGCTAGAACGGTGTAGCGAAGTGCGCACCGTGAGAGACAACGTTGACGACATGCCAGCGAACGATATTTGCTTAGAAGACGAAGGCAGCATCACCTCGCTTTTCGCGAAGATCGGCGCCATCCGTACGTGCCTTTAACGTTGATATTCGGGCCAAGGCTTGATCAGAGTCAGTGGCTTGGGATGAATCGCGGGATTCGCCAGGGCCGCGTACCTGAGGAAAGAAGACGGCATCGCTTGATGGATCGGACGACGTAACTGTCTTGCCAGTTGCCACCGAATTCTGCGAGATCTGCGTGTTCGCCACACCAGGCCTTAAGCCTCGGGTCGAGGGAGCGTTTCCGGTTGTCGGTAGGGAGGCGGAGCTGCTCGGCAGGTTGAGTTTCGACGGCTTCGAGGAAGGAATGTATTCGTTTCCACTGACCGTAGCGGTGGCCAATCTATCGATTGCCATGCTTCGGAGGGCGACACGATAGTCGGGGCCGGAAGCGGTCACTGTCACGGCTGGGAGATGGGCCAGGTTGACCGGCGCGGGCGGCAGTGCCACTCGGTGCGAACTCCGCCGGGACCGAAGCGGTAACGGATGAGAAGGCGTTTGTGGCGTGGACGCACCGGCTGCGCGGTTGATCGAGGCATACACCTTTTGCACGTAGCCGTCGCGAAACCCGGTGGTAAAGTTGCCTGAGTAATAGCAGCTGAAAGCCTTCCCCCAATCTCCCTTCGCGGCCGCATAACAACCGGCCAAAATGTGCGCGCCGGCGGCAAGATTCGCGCACTCGTCGAAAGCCTTTCTATACGAGTCGAGTCCGTAGCGGCTCAGGTTGGCGCGGTTTACCTGCGCCAGGCCCAAGGAAAAATCATAGCCACGCGTTTTGAGCATTTTTACGGTGGCCAGGGCCTCGGGAAGATTTCTTGGCTGACGTTGTAGCCGAGCTCCGACGACGCCGATGGCGTAAGGGTTGGCGCTGGACTCCACTTGCACGATGTGCTGCATCACCTGCGGGGAGACGGCGAGATTCGGGCATGCCAGCATTTCCATTCCCGGCAACATTCAGCGTTCCTCAACGTGGCGTTGAGGGTCGAAATCGATGCCGGTAATGCTGCGACGACCAGCATGCGCCTTGATGTGGACCACGATGTCGATCGTCATCATCAGCAGACGCTTGATGACGTTGAATTCCAGTCCGGCGCCTTCAGGCGACGCCTTGACCATCAAGGCCAGTTGATCCCAGGTTTGCTCGGTGCTGCCGGCATGACAGCTGGTGATGGAACCGGGATGTCCGGAGGCACAATTTCGAATAAAGTAGAACGATTCATCGCCACGCAACTCCGCCAGAATGATCCGATCCGGCTTCATTCGCAGGCAGGCCTCCATGCAGCTCTTGGCGGTGACGCTGCTGGCGCTTTGACCTCCTTTTGAATAGAGCAGGTGGACGACATTGGGTTGATCGATGAATAGCTCGCGCGCGTCCTCGATGGTGACCAGCCGTTCATCGGCGGGAATGTGGTTGACCAGCGACTTCATGAATGTCGTTTTGCCGCTGCCCGTAGCGCCGGATACCACAATGTTTTTCTTTCCGAGCACAGCCTGACGAAAGAACTCGGCGTAGCGGCGTGCAGCGCGCAGCTCGAGCAACCTGCTGTCCAGGTCGCTCAGCCCATGTTTTATTTCGACAATCCCATCGAAGAAGCCGTCACTCTCGTATTGCTCCAGCGTTTTGAGGTACTTGGAGGGAAGTCGGATGGTGATGGAGATCAAGCCCGCCTCACAAGCGGGTGGAATCACGAACTGGGCGCGCTGACCAGTAGGGAAGGTCAACGACACCACGGGATCCATGTCGGTGATGCGCTGACCGGTGTCGCTCTCGTTGATGACCGCCGTGCAGAACTGACGCGCCCGCTCGAAGGTGAGTGATGGCACGTCGATGCGCTTCCAACCACCAAGGCTTTCCAGGTAGATCTCACCGGGACGATTGATGCAGATTTCCGTCACCTCCGGTGAGGCCATGTAGTCGCGCACGCCCAGCACCTCATACTGGTAGTCGAGAAAGTCATTCGAGATGTGGGTGGTGACCTCGTCCATGGCAGAGTTTGTTGCGCCTGTTTTTATTTCGGGTTGTCTATTTTTATGGTCAGGAGCGGGCAACGACACCGCTGAAGTCCACGTCCTTGGTCACGTACACGTAGATGACCGTCCCCTGATTTATGGTGACGGTTGGTGGGCGGTTGGCAGCTTCACGAACAGCCTGATTCGCCAGGGTCTGGACGGTTTGCGCGGTATTGCTTTCATAGGGAGTCTGGACCGCAAAGCCATTGCCTACCGTTGTGGTACGTGGTCCGTGTTTGGCTGCTTCGTATTTGAAAGCATCGCTAAGCAGGCTGATAAGCAGGGCTGAACCGATACGCTTGCGCCAATGAGCGTCGTAGTGACCTGGAACCCCTGCGCCGCCGAGGTTGTCAATGCCGGGGCTCGACATGTTCACGTCAATGCCGGTGGGCGTAATGATGCGATCCCAGATCACCGCCTCCCGCTCGCCGGTCGGCCCGCCGCTGTAACTGCCCAGCAGTTTCGAGCCTTTCGGTAGCAACAAGGTGTGGCCGTTGAACGAGTAGACCGGCTCGGTGACCAGACAGGTGCTGAAGCCAGGTATGTCTGAAACGATGCGGGTCTCCAACACGCAGCGAATGTAGGTGCCTCGCTGCATCAGAGTGTCCGGACGCGTCAACAGCTGGGCACTGGTATGCCTGGCGCCAACGTCTCCGGGCAATTTCTTGCCGGAAAGTTTTCGCGCCGCAGCCAAGGGATTGGGCGACTCGCCGGTGCCGCTGGAACTGGCTGCGATCCGGCGCTGCAAGAGCGAGGGGCCACTTGCAACAGCGGGCCCGTTGGACGTTTTCGTGGGTCTTGCGGTCGGTACCAATGGAATGGCTTGCGCAACGGTTCGGAGCTTCGGTGTGGGCGGAAGCTGTGGGAGCGAGAGTGATCCGGGCGCTTCTGCCACGGTCACTTTTTCTTCCCTGGCCTTGGGCTGAACGGTCTTTTTCCCGCCACCACTGATCAACCAGAAGGCGAGGAACAGCAAGAGCAGTACAACCGCACCCAGCAAAAGCAGCGCGCGGCGATTCATCTGGCGCATCTCGTTATTGCGCAGCTCGGGAGCGCCGGCATCAAGGTCAGGCTCGGCGCTTCGCTGGTAGTGATTGGCATAAGGATTGCCGGATCCGGTTTCACGCTGCTCGCTTGCGGGGCTCTGCGCCGGTTCGTCACCTACGCGGTCGTCGTCGGGATTCCGGACGGTATTCACTTTTTGGTGTTCCTGCGCAGGCCCACGACGTCGTTGCCGTGGCGGATGACCAGATAGCTGTAAGTGCCATGGACAACAATGGTGTTCCCTTCGACCGTGGTGTTAACCAGCGAGTCTTCGCTTTGTTCTTGCTCCCGCATGTACACGGCGGGGAAATCACCGGTAGGGAAGGCTTTGAGATCACTCATCTTGATGTAGGTAAAGCGGCCATCATCGTAGACGTTCCTTGGCACCAGCCAGGGCACGGCCTTGCTCTTCGTTGCGAAGTCGTAATTGAAGTTGTAGGTGCGATCGGGAAGCAGCGTGCTGTCCTGAGCGGAGGCTTGCAGCTGCTTCTTCTTCTGGTTCGCGAAGCTGGTATCGGCCGGATAGCGGAATGCGATTCTGTACTGCACGCCATCACGGCGGGCTTGCGCCAACGTCTTCCAGTCGGTGGCTACCAC
>JALYXN010000196.1 GCA_030947085.1 Pseudomonadota bacterium
ACATCGTCGCCAGCGACGCGAAGCTCGAGATGTGGCCGCCGAGGTCGCCGCCGTCGGCCGGGTGCAAGCGATTCGCCTTGACGACCATCGCCATCGCATTCCAGCGCATGTAGGCGCGCAGCCGCTCCTCGATCTCGATGTTGCCCGGGCTGCGCTCTTCCTGGTCGGTCGGGATCGTGTTGACGTAGGCCGTGTTGGCAGAGAACGGCACATCGACACCGGCCTGGCGCGCATGATCGATCAGCTGCTCGAGCAGGAAGTGGGCGCGCTCGCCGCCTTCGGACGCAATCACGGCCGACAAGGCGTCGAGCCACTCGCGTGTTTCTCCCGCGTCGGCGTCGTTGGCGGCGGCGGGAAATGAGTTAGGTACTGCTGACATGGTGCCTCCAGAATTCAACTTTCGTGCGTCTGTCGCTCACAGCCGTGACCGGCTTCTCCCGCACGGATCAAGCCAACAGGTCAGCCAGGCTGCGTGCCACCACCTTGGTGGCACGCCGGAGGTCCTCGAGATCGATGTGCTCATCGGCACGCTTTGCATTGCTTTCCAGCACCGTTCGCGGTCCGCAGCCATAGAGCACGGCCGGGATGCCCTGCTCGCAGAAAAGTCGGGCATCGGTGTACAGCGGAGTGCCGGAGGGTTCGATCGGCTCGCCGAACACGGCGGTGGCGTGCTCGCACAGCGCCCTCACCAGCGGCTCGTTTCCCGGCAAGGGCTTGAGCGCGTTGGCCAGGAGCAGCCGCTTCACATCGATGGCGATACCGGCCGAGTCGGCAACTGCCTCCGCAATCACACGCCGGATGGTCGCCTCCACCTCCGAGGGAATCTCCTCGGGAATCATGCGGCGGTCCAGCTTGAGCACCACCTTGCCAGGGATCACGTTGGTGTTTGTGCCACCCTCGATCAGGCCCACGTTCAGGTACGGATGCGTGATTTCCTTGACCTGGCTCTTGACCTGCTTGTACAGCGTGTTCTGGTGGTACAGCGCGTTCAGGATCTTCGTGGCTGCCTGCAGCGCGTCGACGCCGGTGTCAGGCACTGCCGCGTGGCCCATCTTGCCGTGCACGGTAACTTCCATCTGCAGACAGCCGTTGTGGCCGGTCACCACCTGGTAGCTGAAGCCGGCGGCGATCAGCAGGTCGGGCTTGACGAGGCCCTTGCTCAGCAGCCAGCCGGGGCCGAGTTCCCCGCCGAACTCTTCGTCATACGTGAAATACAACTCCACGCCACCCTTGAGTGGTGCCTTCAGCGACTCGAGCGCGCGGGTAGCGAAGGTGAAGGTGGCGAAGTCGCACTTGCTCACCGCCGACGCACGGCCGTAGAGCTTGCCGTCCACGACTTCGCCACCGTAGGGGTCATGCGACCAGCCTTCGCCAGGCGGCACCACGTCGCCATGGGCATTCATGCCGACGGTGCGTCCAGCGCCGTATTTTCGCCGCACGACGAGGTTGGTGATCGTTTCCAGGCCCGCGGCCTTGACTGCAGATTCCGGGATGGCATGGCGCTCAGCTTCAAAGCCGAAGGCCTTCAACAGTTCGGCCGTGCGCTCGGCGTGCGGCGTGTTGTTGCCGGGCGGCGTGTCGGTGGGCACACGTACCAGCTCCCGCAGGAAGCGAACTTCTTCGTCGAAGTGGCTGTCGATCCAGGCATCCAGGGCGGCGTTTTGGGCGGTAGTCATCATGAGTGTTCCGTGGCAAATTGATCGAGCAGGTTCTGAAATGCCTGCACGCAGAGTTCGGTGTCGTCGTTGGTGATCGACTCCAGCGGGTTGTGGCTGATGCCGGCATTGAGACCGCGCATGAACAGCATCGCCTGGGGCATGATTTCATGCAGCTTCATCGCGTCGTGTCCGGCACCGCTGGGCATGCGGTGCAGTGGCAGGCCGAGTGCCGAAACGGCACGTTCCCACCTCGATTGCCAGGGCGCTGAGGACGGGGCGGCGGCGGCGCGCACCGTCTCTTCGAGCTTGAAATGCAGGCCGCGCCGGTCGCAGATGCGCTTCAGCTCATCCCGCACATCGCTGGCGCAGGCGTCGCGCACCTCGTTGGTGGTGGCGCGGATGTCCAGGCTGAACTTGCAGCGACCCGGCACCACGTTGATCGAACCACTGGGCACTTCCAGCATGCCCACGGTGCCCACCAGATGCGGCACTGCGGCGGCCCGCTTCTCGACAAACAGCACCAAGTCGGCAGCCGCAGCGGCTGCGTCGCGGCGCCGGTCCATCGGCGTGGTGCCGGCATGGCTGGCCGTGCCGACGATCTCGCCGACATAGCGCACGCTGCCATTGATCGAGGTCACGATGCCCAGCGGCAGGTCGATCTCGTTCAGCACCGGACCCTGCTCGATGTGCACTTCGACGAATCCCAGGTACTTCGACGCATCGCGTGTCAGCTTCGGAATGTCGTCGATGCACAGGCCGGCGTGCACCATCGCGTCTCGCATCGAGATGCCGTCGGCGTCCTTCTGATCGAGCCAGGCTAAGTCGAAGTGGCCGGTCAGCGCGCCAGAGCCCAGGAACACCGCCCTGTAGCGCTGGCCTTCCTCTTCGGCGAAGCCGACCACCTCGAAGCCGAAGGGCAGGCGGCGGCCTTCGGCGTGCAATTCACGCACGCAGGCCATCGGCACCAGGATTCCCAGCCGCCCATCGTATTTGCCGCCGTTGCGCACGGTGTCGTAGTGGCTGCCCGTCAACAGGCGTTGGGCGGAACGGTCGACGCCATGGTAGATGCCGACCACGTTGCCCACCGCGTCGATCTCGACCTCGTCGAATCCGCAGTCGGACTTCATCCAGTGCGCCAGGCGCTGAGCGCAGGCTCTGTGCGCATCGGTGAGGTAGGTGACGGTCAGCTCGCCACGCTCGGCATAACCGGGGTCGCTGTTGGTGGACAGCCGTTCTGCCCAGTCCCACACCTGGTTACCGAGCGCCGGCGTATGGCCGAACTTGTCGTTGAGGCGGATCTCTGCGATGCGATGGATGTTGCGCAGGCATTCGGCCAACTCGAAGTCCGGGTGGTTGTCCAGGCGCCGCTCAAACGTTCCGATGATCTCGGCCTTGGGCAGACCCAGGCCACGCGGCCCACGCACGGCCAGAATGAACGGGAACCCGAACTTGGCGTTGTAGTCGGCATTGAGCTGCTGGATCTTCGTGAACTCAGCGGGCGTGCAGTCGGTCAGGCCGGCCTTGCTTTGCTCATTCGTGGATTCGGCCGTCAGCGTCTTGCCCACCATCGCCTTGCCCGCGAGTTCCGGGTGGGCGCGGATCAGGCCCAGTTGCAATTCACGGTCGGCCTCGCGCACCACTTGCGCAAGTGACAGCTTCAGTTGCACCAGGCTTGCAAACGGGCGCAGCAGGGCAGCGCGTTCAGCGATCCAGGGGGAATGCTCGTAGGTGCCATCCAGCAACTCCACGAACTGCGCCACGCTGGCGGCGTTGATCTGTTCAAGCTTGAGGGTCACGTACTCACTCCCAAAGAAAAGAGCTGGCGGCGTCGAAGGGGAACCGGGCCTTCCAGTGCCGCGCGATGTCGATGCGTCGGGTCACCCACACACGGTCGTGGCCCTGCACATGGTCGAGAAAGCGCTGCAAGGCACGCATGCGGCCCGGCCTGCCCAAGATCCGGCAGTGCATGCCGATGCTCATCATCGAAGGGCGCTCGTCGCCTTCGGCGTATTGCACGTCGAACGCATCGCGCAGGTATTCAAAGAACTCGTCACCGTGCGAAAACCCCTGCGGCAGCGCGAAGCGCATGTCGTTGGTGTCCAGTGTGTAGGGCAGTATTAGGTGAGGCGCCAGCGCGCCGTCGCTCTTGCGCACCTGCAGCCAGAAGGGCAGGTCGTCGCCGTAGTAATCGCTGTCGTACTCGAAACCGCCGAAGTCAGCAACCAGGCGGCGCGTGTTCGGGCTGTCACGCCCTGTGTACCAGCCCAGCGGACGCTCGCCGGTGAGAGCCTGAATACGCTGCATGGCTTGTGCCATGTGTTCCCGTTCGATGGCCTCGTCGACGTTCTGGTAGCTGATCCAGCGCCATCCGTGGCAGGCGATCTCGTGACCCAGCGCTTTGAACGCAGCGGTCACGTCAGGGCAACGCTCAAGCGCCATGCCCACGCCGAAAACCGTCAAAGGCAGCTGACGACGTTCGAACTCGCGCAGGATGCGCCAGACGCCCACGCGCGAGCCGTATTCATAGATCCCCTCCATGCTGAGATGGCGGTCTGGGAATGCGGGCGGATTGAACATCTCCGACAGGAACTGCTCACTGCCGGCATCGCCATGCAGGACGGAGTTCTCGCCGCCTTCTTCGTAGTTCAGCACGAACTGCACGGCCACGCGGGCGTTGCCGGGCCATTGAACGACGGGGGTGTTGCGGCCGTATCCGCGCAGATCTCGTGGATAGCGCTGGCTTGGAATAAGGGCGTCAGACATCATGGCTCAACCCTGAGGCCGCAGCGCCGCGGAGAGATCAACGGTATGCGGGTCGAGGCGAAGGTTTTTCTCCACGGCCGAAATATGGTGTTCCATCAGCTTCGCCGCCTGGCGCGCGTCGCGCTTCTCGAGCGCGTCCACGATCTGGACATGCTCCTCCAGCGAATGCTCCGCAGAGTGGGAGGACTGATACATCAGCGCAATCAGCGACGAGCGGCTGAGCAGATCTACCAGCAACTGTGCGAGCACCTCGTTGCCCAGCATCCGGGCCAGGACTGCATGAAAATCGGCCAGCAGCCGCGTGCGGCCAGGCACGTCGGTGCGTGCGACTGCGGCCGCTTCGTCGCGAAGGTGGGTGCGCAGTTCGGCAATCTGGCGATCGGTGATGCGCGCGCAAAGTTGGCGCACCAGCGCGCTCTCGAGCATGCCGCGCACCTGGAACACCTGGCGGGCCTCGTCCACACTCGGCATGGCGACGAAGGCGCCGCGCGCCGGCTCCAGGGTGACCAGTCGATCCCGACTGAGTTGATTCAGTGCCTGACGGACCAGCGTGCGGGACACCTCAAAGATGTCGGCGAGCTTTTGCTCGGACAGCTTGGTGCCGGGCATCAGGCGACGCTCAACGATGGCTGCGGTGATCGAATCGACGATGCGCTCGGTCGCGCCCGCCGGTGCGGGCCGATTGGACATTGGCGTCGGGACGACTTTGAGTGGGGTTCGATGAGTTGCCACAGCTTCGGGTTGACTCGGATGAATGATGTGTGCTCTAGTGTATACACTTCCGACTGAGATCAAGTGATGTCCTCGGTTCAATGCCAGTGCCCACATGACGTCACTGCTCAAGCCGCTTACCTCTCCATCATCAAAAAAGGAATCCCGTGGGGCACCTCAGCACACATGTTCTCGACACCATGAACGGATGCCCCGCTGCCGGTATGCGCGTCGAGCTGCAGCGCCTGGACGGCGCCCAAGTCGTCACGCTCAAGAACTTCGCGTTGAACGCCGACGGCAGGGACGATGGCGGTGCCCTGCTCGATGCGCAGAGCATGGCCGTTGGGCGCTACCGCCTTGTCTTTTCCGTGGCGCCGTACTTCCGGGCCCTGGGCGTGAAACTGCCAGAGCCCGCCTTCCTTGATGAAGTACCGCTCGACTTCGGTATCGCTGATGCCGGTGGCCGTTACCACGTCCCGCTGCTGGTTTCTCCATGGGCGTACTCCACCTACCGGGGTTCCTGACTTCGCACCGCCGTAATTGACCGCGGACCTACGGGCACTGGTGCCTCAACCCGCGCATCCGCGCAGGGCCTTCGGGAGTCCGCATCTCACAGCGATTCCGGGATCAGACGCCGCCTAGCTGAGACCTTGACCTGGCTTTGATCGCGACTCGCAACGCGGTTTCCCGGGTTAACCCGGATACACGAGTGAGTACCAAACTGCATACACTTCCTCCACGTCGCCGCGGAGCCCCATTAAAGCCTTGACAAAGGCACCTCGGGTTTGCGACGGATGCTTCTTACAGAGCCCGCTGTGGTGAGAGGAAAGCGAACCGGATTCGGTTGGCTTTCCCGACCCTTTGGAGACTCCTGTGGACGCATACCTGCTCGACACGGTGAACATGCTGCTGCGCTGGGCGCACATCATC
>JALYXN010000228.1 GCA_030947085.1 Pseudomonadota bacterium
GCCGTACCCACGGGCACCGTCGATTTGTTCACAACTACCGTATAGCTGGACAGGTGCTGACCGATCGACCCGGCCACCGCCAGCACGTACTTCATGTCCGCACTGCCGTCCTCATCGGGGGGCGTACCGACCGCAATGAAAATCAGCTCACCGTGAGCTATGGCAGCAGCGGCATCGGTCGTGAAGTCCAGCCGGCCGCCCGCGTGATTTCGTCGGACGATGTCTTCCAGGCCCGGCTCAAAGATGGGAATGTCGCCCTGTTTCAGTCCATCGACTTTCGCCGCATCGATATCGACACAAAGCACATGGTTGCCCATTTCAGCCAGGCAGGCACCCGTGACCAAACCCACATAACCGGTGCCGAAAATAGTTACTTTCATCATGTGATCGACGATTCCTGTCTACGAAGATGCTTATTCTAACCGCGCCCCACGGCGGCAAAGCGTGATCAGCTTGATTCACGCATCCTTAAGCGAACACAACGCAAAAGGGCGCGAATTACTTCGCGCCCTACATGTAGCGTTGCAGTCGTCAAACGAAGACTGGCTGATTACTTGCCGGCTGGAGCAGCGGCGCCAGCCGGGGTCGGACCGGTTTTGACCAGGGTCACGTCAAAAATCAACGTGGCATTCGGCGGCATCGGCGGCTGCGGCTCGGCGCCGTAGGCCAACGTGGACGGGATGAAGAATTTGTAATGACCGCCCACCTGCATCAGCTGAAGACCTTCGCGAAAGCCCGGAATCACGTTGGCCAGCGGAATCTTGGCTGCGCCGCCACCCGGATGCTTGGCCGACGCGTCAAACACCTGACCATCGACGAAGCTGCCGGTGTAATTGATTTCAGCGGTGTCATTTGGACCCGGACGCGCGCCCGAACCCTGCGTGATCACCTGGTACTGCAGGCCGGAAGCGGTGGTCTTCACACCCGACTTGGACTTGTTTTTCGCCAGAAAGGCGTCGCCCTCGGCCTTGTTCTTGGCGCCGAGCTTGGTCATTTCGACCTTGTACTTGGCCTGGATCTTGGCCATGAACGCGTCATGCACCGTCTTCGCTTCAGCCTCGCTCAGGGTGGGCTTCTGGCCTGACAGCGAAGCCTTGACCGCATTGGCAACCGCCGTGGGGTCAAGCTCGTCGCGCATGATCGGTGGTATCTGGGAAGCAATCTCCCAACCCACGACGTAGCTCGCCTTGGCCTTGTCTACCGTGCCGGCCTTACTGGCCGTCTGGGCGGAAACGCTCGCTGTCATGCCCAGCGCAACAGCCAGCGCGACTGCCGTCAGCGTGGGACGCAGAAAATGCTTCATTCGTAACTCCCTCGTAATATGGTTATGCCGGCGTCACCGGCCGGGCCTCCCCTATGGAGGCAGGCCCCGCATTGTGCGGTGCTTGTCCGGTCTTGGCAACGACTCAGCGCTGTGACCGTCAGGCAGTATAAAGGTTCATTTTTAACTGAATGATGATGGAACCGTTTAGCCGTGATCGTCCTCAGCGGTGCCCTGCTTGTCCATCGTTTCCTTCAACGCCGCTTGCAGGCGCGCGTGCATCTTGACCAGCCCGCGCCAAAGCACGATCGCCAGCACCACGCCAATACCGATCAACGACAGCGCAATGCCCCGTGGTGGCAGGATCGCCGAACTTAGGGCGCTGACCAGCAGGGCCAACGCAAGCAAGGTCGCGAGCGGAATCAGACGCGCCAGGATGCGGCGGATGGTGTGCGTATAGGCACCGGCGAATTTTTCACGGATGCCGATCTCGGCCAGCAGCATGCCGAGCGCCTCGGCTTTACGATAAATGGCGGTCAGTATCGGTAACGAGAGAAACAGCGCACAGGCCCAGATGAGCGTGTGTCGCCAATCCCGGCTGATGCCCAGTTGCGAAAACCAGTTCCAGTTGTGGGCGTTGACGTAAGCGCCGATGATAAAGAGCGTCACCACCAGCAAGACGTTTACGCCGATGTGCCACAACAATCGCCGAAAAATGGCCGCAAGCGCGGCGTTTTCGTTCACCGGTTTGAGATTTTCCAGCCAACCGCTGTAGCTGCTGGCAAGCAGACGCAGCGATCGCGGCGTCACGCGGCTCAGCCCGTTCGCCACGCCGCCCGCAGAGCGGTTCAAATAGGGCGACGCAGCCATGCACAGCACGGAAACCGCCACCGCCAGCGGATAAATGAAATCACTGATCGCCCCCAGCGACAGACCCAAGGTGGCGATGACGAAAGAAAATTCGCCGATTTGCGCCATGCCAAGCCCCGAGCGCAATGCTGTTCGCGGCTCGTGACCCACCAGCAGAATCCCCAGGCTGCATGCCAGCGTCTTGCCCACAATCACGGTTGCGGCGATAAGAAGTGCCGGCAATGCGTATTGCAGCAGCATCGCCGGATCGATCTTCAGTCCAATCGCCACGAAGAACAAGGCGGCAAACATGTCCCGCAACGGCTCCACCAGATGCATCACGCGCCCCACGCTACGGGACTCCGCCACCACGGCGCCAGCCAAGAACGCGCCCAGCGCCACGCTGTAACCCATCCAGGCCGCCAGCAGGCTGGCGCCGAAGCAGATCCCCAGCACGCTCACCAGAAGCGTCTCGTCCCGCCCGAAGCCGGCGACGTAGTCCACCAGCCGCGGCAATAGCAGCAGGCCGAGAATCATGCCGACGATCACAAACATGCCCAGGTGACCAATGACGGTGAAAGCCGCTTCCGGCTCCACCGAGCCGCCGATGGCGACGGCGGTCAGCATGGTCAGCATCACGATGGCCAGCAGATCCTCGGCCACCAGCAGGCCGACAACGAGCTGCGCAAACGGCTTGGATCGCTGCCCGCTTTCGGCAAGGGTCCGGGTGGCCACCATGGTCGATGAGAGAGAGATGATCGCGCCGAGAAAGAGTGCATCCATGCCGCTCCAGCCAAACAGGCCGCCCAGCCCGTAGCCGACCCACAGCATCAGCCCGACCTCGACCACAGCAACGAGCAGCACGCCCACTCCCACCTCACGCAGCTTGCGGACACTGAACTCGAGCCCCAGGGTGAACATCAGCAACACCACGCCCAGGTTGGAGATGTCGTCGATTGCTCGCGGATCATCGACCAGCATGCCCGGCGTATGGGGTCCGATCAGTACGCCGGCAAGGATGTAACCAAGCAGTACCGGCTGACGCAGTCGCTGAAACAGGATCGTGGTGGCGCCCGCCACGATCATGACGAGCGCAAGGTCGCGAATGAAGCCGATTTCGTGCATGCCCAACTCTTGAAGTGCGCAATTCATTGCAGCTTAAACGAAGCCTGCACGGCATCGGTCGTATCGTCGAGCGTCGGTGCCACAAACCGCGGTTCTTCGCACCTGCTGCAGAGAAAAGGCTTGACGTAATTGGCCCTCGCACCTATTCTTTCGGACTTCCAGCGGCGGGGCCATAGCTCAGCTGGGAGAGCGCCTGCATGGCATGCAGGAGGTCGGCGGTTCGATCCCGCCTGGCTCCACCAATTTGAATTGTCCCCATCGTCTAGAGGCCTAGGACACTACCCTTTCACGGTGGCGACCGGGGTTCGAATCCCCGTGGGGACGCCAAGTTGGCTCGCAAAGCTGGAAGATGGAACAAGCTTGAAGATGCAGCAAGCTGGAAGATGCAACAAAATGCGGAGTGGTAGTTCAGTTGGTTAGAATGCTGGCCTGTCACGCCGGAGGTCGCGGGTTCGAGTCCCGTCCACTCCGCCACTATTCAAGCAGAAGCCCGCCTCTCGCGGGTTTTTTGCTGTCTGGCTCACTGAGCGAAAACGTCAGATTTCCGCTTCCAGCGTAGCGATCGAATGCCCCTGCTCGGGCAGGTATTCCAGCCAGCGCGAGAGAAACCGGTTCATGCGCAAGCGGTGCTGAAAGACCGTGTGCGCTGGCGAAAAGGGGCCAAGCACCTGCCACAGATGTCGCCCCGGGTGGCAGTGCAACGCTTCGGCGACATGCGCATCGGTGTACATACGCAGCTGCGCGGACGGTGCCCGCTGTCCGGTCTGCGCGTCCACAAATGCGTAGGTCAGTTCCAGCTCCAGCGTGTACGGATGACGTTCCTGCACATGCAGTTGTACGTCCAGCCCGTCGTCGACCTTCGAAACATAGCGCCCGGCGGCGAGCTTCTGTGGCGCAAACAGGCGCGTGAGCCGGTGATAATTTTCGGCGTACAAGCCCATCAGGAACTCGAAGCGTCCCGGAAGCAGGCTGTGACGGTTATCCAGTACAAGACTCATGACGGGCGCAAAAACTCCGGCGGGCAATCAGAACACGGCAATCAGAACATGGTCCGCTCGATCCCGAAGCGGTCGAATATCTTGCTGGCAATCTCCTCGATCGAGACATGCGTGGTATTGAGGCTGGGAATGTTCGATTGACGCATGATCCGATCCGCCTGCTCCAACTCCCAACGACACTGTTTCAACGTGGCATAGCGGCTGCCGGCTCGGCGCTGCTCACGAATCTGCGCCAGTCGCACGGGATCGATGGTCAGGCCAAACAGACGATCCTTGTGCGGACGCAGGCGCGCAGGCAATTCGAGCTTTTCAAGGTCCTCATCCGTCAGCGGATAGTTGGCGGCACTCACCCCGTAATGCAAGGCCATGTACAGGCAGGTTGGCGTCTTGCCGGAACGTGACACGCCTACCAGGATCAGATCGGCCTGCGCGTAGTTGACGTCCATGCCATCGTCGTGGGACAGCGCGTAATTGGTGGCGTTGATGCGTGCGTCGTACTTGGCGAAATCGAACATGCCGTGCGAACGGTTCACGGCGCCCGAGCGCTTGGTTTGCAGTTCCAGCTCCAGCGGACCAATGAACGGCGCGAACACGTCGAGCATCAGCGCGCCGCTGGCGGCCACCACCTCGCACAACGCCCGATCCGCCATGGTGTTGACGACGATGGGGCGCTGACCGGTCTGCGCGTAATTGGTCTTGATACGCAGCGCCGCCGCTTCGGCTTTCTCGGTATCGTCGGTAAAGGGCAGCCGGTGCTTTTCGAATTGCACGCCTTCGAACTGCGCCAGTATGCTGTTGCCGATCGTCTCTGCGGTGATACCAGTCGAATCGGAAATGAAAAAAACCGTGCGTATCATGAAGGATCCCGCTCGCATCAAGAGGCTGATCAATACATTAGCGCAAGCAGGAAACCCTGTCGCTGGTTGAGCTTGCGCTGACTGGTATGCCGTTGGAATGACTCTTGGCCACAATGGTCTTCTTGTGCTGCGCACCATCGACAGCGGACAATACCAGTCCTTTGCGGTCGCCTCAGACCGTTAGCCCTTCCCTTCTGCAACCACTAAATAGCTCTCAGGAGATTCCCTTGAACGATCTGGTGCTTTGGCTCGACCGACTGCGCATGACTGACTTGGGCAAGGTCGGCGGCAAGAATGCCTCGCTCGGCGAGATGATCGGCAACCTCGCCAAACTTGGCGTCTCCGTTCCCGGCGGCTTTGCCACCACGGCGGATGCATTTCAGGAATATCTGGAAAAAAGCGGCTTGGCCAAGCGCATCCAGGACCGGCTCGTAACGCTGGATGTCGATGACGTCGACACCCTGGTCGCAGCCGGCAAGGAGATCCGCGGCTGGATCGTCGACACCGCGCTGCCCACCGAACTGGAACAGGCCATTCGCGAGGCTTACAAGAAATTGTGCCAGGACGCCGGCGCGGACGACATTGCGGTTGCCGTGCGTTCGTCGGCCACCGCCGAGGACCTGCCGGACGCTTCGTTCGCCGGCCAGCAGGAAACCTTCCTCAACGTGGTCGGCATCGAGGATGTTCTGCATACGGTGAAGGAAGTCTTCGCCTCGCTTTACAACGACCGCGCTATCGCCTACCGGGTACACCAGGGGTTCAAGCACGAAGACGTTTTTCTGTCTGCGGGCGTGCAGTTGATGGTTCGCTCGGACCTGGGCGCCTCCGGTGTGCTTTTCACGCTGGATACCGAATCGGGTTTCCGCGACGTGGTGTTTGTCACCGGCAGCTACGGCCTGGGAGAAATGGTCGTCCAGGGCGCCGTGAACCCCGACGAGTTTTACGTGTTCAAACCGACCTTGAACGCGGGAAAACCCGCCGTGTTGCGCCGCAATCTGGGTGCTAAGCAACTGCGCATGATCTATTCCGACACGCTCGGTGAACGCGTTCGCACTGAAGACACCCCCGCGGAACTGCGCAACAAATTCTGCATCAGCGACGATGACGTGCAGGAACTGGCGCGCCAGTCGCTGATCATCGAGAAACACTATGACCGCCCGATGGACATCGAATGGGCGAAGGACGGCAATACCGGAAAGATCTACATCGTGCAGGCGCGCCCGGAAACGGTGAAGTCGCGCGTCCAGGCCACCCAGCTCGAGCGCTTCCACTTGCGCGAGAAGGGCAAGGTGCTGGCCGAAGGTCGATCCATCGGCCAGAAGATCGGCGCTGGCAGGGCGCGGGTGATTCGCTCGCTGGATGACATGAGCAAGGTGCAGGCTGGTGATGTCCTGATCGCCGACATGACCGACCCCGATTGGGAGCCGGTGATGAAACGCGCCGCTGCCATCGTCACCAATCGCGGCGGCCGCACCTGCCACGCCGCCATCATCGCGCGTGAACTCGGTGTGCCCGCGGTGGTCGGCACCGGCAACGCGCTGGACCTGATTCCCGACGGCGCCGAAGTAACGGTGTCGTGCGCCGAAGGGGACACCGGTACCATCTACGAGGGGCTGCTGAAATTCGAGCGGATTACCGCCGACCTCGGTGACATGCCCGAGGCGCCGCTCAAGATCATGATGAATGTGGCCAACCCGGAACGTGCGTTCGATTTCGGCATGCTGCCAAATGCTGGCATCGGCCTGGCCCGTCTGGAAATGATCATCGCCAGCCACATCGGCGTGCACCCCAAGGCATTGCTGGAGTACGCCAAACAGGAGGCAGAGACCAGGGCGAAGATTGACGAGCGCATGGCCGGCTATGCCGACCCGGTGAGTTTCTATGTCGACCGGCTGGCGGAGGGCATCGCCACCATCGCCGCCTCGGTATATCCGAAGCCGGTTATCGTGCGTCTGTCCGATTTCAAATCCAACGAATACGCCGGTCTCATCGGTGGGGCGAAGTACGAGCCGCACGAAGAGAACCCGATGATTGGCTTCCGCGGTGCCAGCCGCTACGTCGACGCGAGTTTCAGTGACGCCTTTGCGCTGGAGTGCCGGGCGGTAAAGCGCGTGCGCGAAGTCATGGCGCTCGATAACGTGTGGGTCATGATTCCGTTCGTGCGCACGTTGGGCGAGGCCCGCAAGGTGATCGAGGTACTGGCAAAGAACGGCCTCAAACAGGGTGAGCACGATCTGAAGATCATTATGATGTGCGAGGTGCCATCCAACGCCCTGCTCGCCGATGAGTTCCTCGACATCTTCGACGGTTTCTCGATCGGGTCCAATGATCTGACCCAGCTGACCCTGGGTCTGGATCGCGACTCCAGCATCGTCGCCAACTTGTTCGACGAACGCGATCCAGCGGTGAAGAAGTTACTCTCTATGGCCATCAAGGCCGCCCGCGCCAAAGGCAAGTACATCGGCATCTGTGGCCAGGGGCCGAGCGACCACCCGGACCTGGCTGAGTGGTTGATGGATCAGGGTATCGAGTCGGTCTCGCTCAACCCCGATACTGTGGTCGACACGTGGCTGCGGCTGGCCAAGAAAAAGGCTGGTTGAGAGTTTTTCGGCGGCCGAATCAGCAACTTTGTTATTGCGTCGCAACAAAGGGCCGGCCTCGGCCGGCCCTTTGTTTTCCATGGTCTCGTAAGTATTTTGATTTTTTGTTAGATTTTCCTTATTGGATAGCCGTTCGTCGTGCTCCAACCTCGTTGCCGCGCGCGTTGAATTGGCCCGTTCTGGCTCTCGTGCACCGCAGCTTGCTCCATAAACCGCCGGTAGATACTGTCCATACACCTGTTTCAATACACCTGTTTCAATTCCTGATTTGAAGTGGGTGTTGGTATTTTCCTCAAGCCATCCGGAATCACGTCTTTGCGCAAGCTCCAAGCCCAGCGGCATAACCCGCCCGATACGCGCCAGCGCTTGCTGGACGCGGCGGAGTGGCTGTTTATCGAACAGGGCTACGAGGCCATGTCGCTCCGACATATCACCACCAAAGCCGGTGCCAACCTTGCCGCGGTGAATTACCATTTTGGCAGTAAGGAGGCCCTGATTCGGGAACTCCTTTCGCAGCGGCTCAACCGACTTAATCAGGAACGGCTGCAACTGCTCAGCGCCGGCGAAAGCCTCGGAACGGGAGCTTCCGGCGCCACCGCGATCCTGGGAATGCTGTTCGTACCCGCGTTTCGGCTCAGTTACGGCAGCACCTCGGGACCCGCTTTCATGCGGCTGCTGGGACGGGTCTACAGCGATCCTTCGCCCTTCATCCGCAGCTATCTCGACCAGCACTACAAATCGATATCCGGGCGATTTTTTGAAGCTTTTTCAAAAGCATTACCTGCCCTTCCGCGCCACGAACTGGGCTTGCGGCTGCATTTCGCGCTCAAGGCCATCTCCGGCATGCTTGCCGGCGAGGACATGCAGGCCTTGATCGCCAGCATTACCAAGGGTGAAGCCGTCAACGATGCCGAATTGCTTGCTCGACTCATTTCGCTGATATCGCCGATTCTTACGGCGCCCTTTGGCAACCCTGCCGACGTTAAGTTGATTGAACAGGTGTTGCAACTGGACAAGACGACCGCCATCGAAACTACCCGCTCCGTCATGCCGCTCGCCCCCGATGCAAATCATGCTTCCGATCTCCACCAATGGATCGGGGAAGGTCGCGTAGCTTCTACCCCTTGAATCATTACCGCACGTGCTCGTTGGCCGCATCGGCCGTTAATGCCCTGCCCTGTCAAAACAAACACAAAAACCGCTCTGCGAACGTACTCGCAGATTGTCGTCACAGGAGAATCATAGTGAACCGTCAAACCTTGCAACGCCTCACCCGTTTCAGCACGCAAGCCAGTCTCGCCCTGGCGGTCGCTGCCGCACTCTCGGTACCGCTACGTGCCGAAGCCGGTTCGTTCCAACTGCCTACCGACAATGCGGCCGGTTGGGCCCGCGCCAATGCGGGTGGTTCACTGTTCGCGAACGATCCCACCGCGGTCTACAACAACCCGGCCGCCATGGCGTTCTTCAATGGTCCTGTGCTCCAGGTTACCGGCACCGGCGTCCGACCCAGCGCCAAATTCGAAGGCAACTTTCGCGATGAGCAGGGACGACCCGTCTCCGGCGGCAATCCCGACGGGTTTGGCAAGTTCGTCCCCTTTCCTAACATGGCTTTTGCCGCTCCGGTCAGTGACAGGCTGGTCATCGGCGGCAGCGTGACCGTGCCGTACGGCCTCGCCAGCGAATACAGCCCGTCATGGCAAGGTCGTTACTTTGGCACCAAGACCAGCATTCAATCCATCGCTGTCAGCTTGTCCGCCGGCTTCAAGGTCAATGATGAGTTTTCGATCGGTGCCGGCATCGTCGGCCAGCGCACCAAGGCGCAACTGAACACGACACTCGACCCGTATGGCTCCGCTGCCGGCTTGATCGGCGTGCCCGCTTTGGGTTTGCCGCAAAGCGGTGACGTCAAACTCAACGTCAACGTCAAGAAAAAGTTTTCCTTTGGCTATTTCGTGGGCTTCGAATTCAAACCCAGCGACATGGACAGCTTCGGCCTGAGCTATCACTCCAAGATCAAACAGACGCTCAGTGGCGACTACCAGCTTTATGGCAGCGCGGCCAGCAAGGGTCTGATTACCCAGGCCCCCATGTTCTTCCCCACTGCCGGCCTGCCCGCTCTCAATCCGAACGGTGATCGCGCCAACGCGCAATTCGACCTGCCTGCGTTTGCCAGCGTTGACTGGGTACACGCGTTCAGCGATCGCTTCAGCCTGGCCGCCAGCATCAAGTGGACTAATTGGTCGACGTTCGAAAATCTGACGCTGACGTCGCACGGCAACACGCTCGTCAGCCTGCCGCAGAAGTACAAGGACTCCTGGATCTACGGCATTGGTGGCGACTATAAATTGAATCAGCAATGGACGTTGCGCGCCGGTGCGGGCTATGACCAAACGCCGACCAACATCGTCAGCCGAGATCCACGCATTCCCGATGGTTCACGTCGCCTGCTCGCTTTCGGCGTTGGCTACCAGGCCACCGACCACCTCGGCGTCGATGTCGGCTACCAGCATCAATTCGTCAGTGACACACGCGTCAAGCTGACCAACCCGGCAGCCCTCGGCTTCGGCAGCATGGATGGTAAATTCAAAGACCATGGCGACGTGGTCAGTCTCACCGGCACGTACAAATTCTGAGGTGTTGTTGATTCATGGAAGGGGCCGCGAAAGCGGCCCTTTCCATTTCTGGCAGAAGCGAAGCGCCGCCAGCGAAACCGGCCTCTTGGCACTCCCGTTTAAAGTTGAAGCAGACACAAAAAAGCCCTTTAAAAACAAGGGCTAAGATTTTCTGGCGGAGAGGGTGGGATTCGAACCCACGGTACGTTTGCACGTACGCCTGATTTCGAGTCAGGTACATTCGACCACTCTGCCACCTCTCCAAAGGGGATGCATGGTCGCGCATGCGAATCGCGAATGATACGCGAGCGGACTTATCGTGACAACCAACATGGCTTCCGGCATGCTCCCAGAGCCAGCCCTTATTAAAAGCTCATGATCGAATTCGGACACGGAACGCACGTCGGCCTGCGCCGCACGCGCAATGAAGATACCTACTATGCCGATGCTTCGCTGGGTCTTTATCTGGTCGCGGACGGCATGGGCGGTCACCAGCATGGTGAGGTCGCCGCGGCCCTTGTCCGCGAGACCATGATCGAGCGCGTCACGCGAGGGCAGAGCCTGATCGAGGCGGTGCATGGAGCCGCCGACAAGCTGCTCGCCCATCCAAGGGAGGGCGACGATCTGCTTCCGATGGGCACGACCATCGCGGCATTGCAGACCAGCAGCAATGGTTATGAAGTCGCCTGGGTCGGTGACAGCCGCATATATAGGTGGCAACGAGAGCTACGCCAGATCAGTCACGATCACTCACTGGTGCAGACGCTGGTGGAAGCCGGTCGGCTCGATCCGGCAAAGGCGGCGCGACACCCACAACGCAACGTGTTGACACAGGCGCTGGGGGTGACGCCTATTGAGCAGCTGCATGTCGGCATGGCTCGTGGAAAGCTGCTACCTGGCATGGCTTTTCTACTTTGCAGCGACGGACTTACCGACGCGGTCGACGACGCGTCCATCGCGCAGACGGTTGGCCGCACCGACCTCGCCGCTCAGGAGTGCGTGGAGCAACTGATCCTGAGCGCCCTGGACGGCGGTGGTAATGACAACATCACCGCCCTGATCGTGCGCTGCTGCTGAAGCGGGGCTATCAATTCAGGCTGCGCCAGACCGTGTGACCCAGCCCGTCGAGACGTTTTTCGTGCGCCAGTAACTCGTCCACTGACGCGCGCAATACACGCGGGCGTACGCGCAGGGGTTGCATGCCCGCGGCCAGCGTTTTTCGCTGTTCACCAGCGATCTCGAACCCCAGCTCAAAGGCGACCTGCCCCGATGTCATCATCAGATAGACGTCGGCCAGTAGCTGGGCATCGATCAGGCCGCCGTGCAGATCACGTCGCGAGTTGTCTACGCCCAGTCGCTTGCACAGCGCGTCCAGGCTGTTTCGCTGTCCCGGGTAAAGCTGACGGGCCATAGCCAGGGTATCGAGCACGCTGCAACGATCGCTGATCAAGCCAGCACCCGTCTCCAGCAATGCGAGTTCAGCATTGAGAAAGCCGATATCAAAGCTGGCGTTGTGGATGACCAGTTCGGCGCCATCGACGAACGCCATGAACTCATCCACAACATCGGCGAAGCGAGGTTTGTCGAGCAAAAACTCGTCTTCGATGCCGGTGACCAGCCGCGCCCCCTCGTCAATGGCGCGGTCGGGGTTGAGATAGGTCTGGTAATGCCTACCGGTGAGGCGGCGCTCGACCAGTTCGACACAGGCAATTTCCACCAACCGGTGCCCCTGGCGTACTTCCAGGCCGGTGGTTTCTGTATCGAGGACAATCTGCCTCATGCACTGCCCCTGAGCAGTTCGGCCTGTTCACGCGCGGCCTGGTCGACCCGCTCGTTCTCGGCGTGGCCGCTGTGACCACGCACCCACTGCCAGCTGACCTGATGGGCGTTTACCGCCTCGGACAAGCGCAGCCACAGATCCTGGTTTTTAACCGGTTTCTTGTCGGCCGTGCGCCATCCATTCGCGCGCCATTTCGGCACCCACTGCTCGATGCCCTGCATCACGTAGCGCGAGTCCGTGGTGAGCCGCACCTGACAAGGTCGCTTCAACGCTTCCAAGGCACCAATCGCCGCCATCAACTCCATGCGGTTGTTGGTGGTCGCCGGATCGCCACCGGCGACCATCCGCTCGGTACCCTTTGCCCGCAGCAACGCCGCCCAACCACCTGGTCCCGGGTTGCCAATACAGGCACCGTCGGTAAATGCGTCCACTTCACTCATCGTTGATCACGTATTCCATCGAAAATTACTAGGAGCCTGTCGGGCTTTGGTGGTCGAGGCAAGAATTCGACTGTGCGAGAACAGATTCCTGACGGTTCGCCGGTCCATAGTAATTCTATGGACCAAGAATCGGCGGGGATATGGACCGCACAGGCGGATTCGCAGACCGGCCAACCAAAGTCCGACAGACTCCTAGGCAGCACTACGCTGCGTTCCCGCCGCCAGACTGCCATTGGCAGCAACCGGTGCTCCCACCCGAGTAAGACGCAGCCGGGTCACCGAGTGGGGGCGCTTGCGCGCTATCAGCACGTAACCGCCTCCCAGCAGATTGCCCGGCAACGTACTTGTCGAAGGCCCTGGCCAGATCCGCCCCACGCGATCAATC
>JALYXN010000244.1 GCA_030947085.1 Pseudomonadota bacterium
ATTGCGCTTTGTGTTCCTCGACGTTCCCGCGCAGGTGCTGCACCAGCGGCTCGAACACCGCTGGCACTTCATGCCGGCCCGTTTGCTGGAAAGCCAGCTGGCGACGCTTGAGCGCCCGCTAGCCGGCGAATGCGTGCTGACGATTGGCGGTGATCCGCCGCTGACAGATATCGTGAATGCTGTGCGGAGTTGGCTGTCATGCGATTGACCGGTCGAGCTTGAGGCATGGGCAAAGGCTGCGATTGACTCGCCGGACCGGCTTCAGCCGGAGACTCAGCCTTGCTGAACGACGCGATGCCGCCCAGCGCCGTGTGACAGCGCACTACGTCGAAGCACGAGCGCAAGACCGAGCGGTCAGCGCCGCGATCCAGGCATCGGGCGTAGCGCCCGCCGACGCAGTAGCGCGGCCAACATGCAGCGTCGCTACCGGTCGACCAGGCAACGTTCCGAATCAGAATTTGCCGGCGCGAAAGTCGGCGATCGCTTCGTGGATTTCCTGCTGCGTATTCATCACGAACGGCCCGTAGCGCGCCACGCTCTCGTTCAGCGGTTTGCCCGCGACCACCAGCAAACGCGAGGCTTTTTTCCCGCCGGCCAACTGGAGTTGTTCGCCATCGGAGAGCACCCCCAGTTCGCTGCGTTGCAAGGACTCGCCGCCCACTTGGGCAGACTCACCCTCGAACACATAGGCAAAGCCGTGGTGGCCGACTGGCAGGGTCAGCACGAAACGGGCCCCGGGTTGCAGGCTGACGTCGAGATAGACCGGTTCGGTGGCAATGCCTTCGACCGGTCCGGTGGCGCCATCGAGTTGGCCGGCGATCACTCGCACTTCGACGCCATCGGCCGGATGGACCACCGGAATCCGCTCAGGAGCAATATCCTGGTAGCGCGGCGCGGTCATCTTGTCCTTCGCCGGCAGGTTCACCCACAGCTGGAAACCCCACATCAGGCCGTCTTCCTGCTGCGGCATTTCCGAGTGCAGGATGCCGCGCCCGGCCGTCATCCACTGCACGCTGCCGGGCGTGAGATCGCCCCGGTTGCCGTGGTTGTCCTGATGCTGCATGTTTCCGGCCAGCATGTAGGTGACCGTCTCGAAGCCGCGATGCGGGTGCTCCGGGAAGCCCGCCATGTAGTCGCCGGCCGTGTCGGAACGAAATTCGTCCAGCAGCAGGAACGGGTCGAGCATGTCCAGCCCGGCCTGGCCGATAATGCGCTTCAGTTTCACGCCGGCGCCGTCCGACGTGTCCGTGCCGCGGATGCGGCGGGTGATGTGGCGATCGCTCATGGCGTGTTCCTCAAGGGATTCAGATCGACAAGATGGTCTCGTCGCTGCGTTTAGCCAAGCCTGTGAGCTGGAACGGATCGTTTCGCTGCGGCAGCCAATATCAGGGCAGCCAGCGAAAGGCCCGGCAAGATGCCCAAAGCTAGGGACCTGAGCATCCTCAGCCGCGTGGTCGGCCCGCTGCGGCTGGCGTGAATCGGCGAGGACGATGTTCTAGCGCTTGTCCACGCGGCTCGGCTTAATGCACCCAGTGCCCGCTGCGCTGGCGCGGTGGTAAATTTTCGTCTTCGGGTGTGGGGCGCTGCTGTCGCACCATCATCTCCACCTCGCCTTCGGTAGCCGGTTTGGCTTGCCAGTACTGATTGACGGCACCAAGCACCACCGGTACCTGCGACAGGCATTCGTCGTACTCGTCGTCGCTGAGCTTCTCGAACTCCGCGTCGGCACTGAGCACGCCTTCATCCACGGCCAGCGCCATCACCGGACCCAGCAGCTCCATCAGCTCGCTGTCTTCGGCCAGGCGGTTTTCCCACAAGCCGGCGCGCAGGTCAATGCCGCGGCTGAAACCCTCGCACCAGCCCGAGGCCGACAACATCGGCCCATTTTCCAGCATCACTTCGCCAAGGATCGGTTCGTAGGCGTCGACCTCGAGTTCGGCGACGATCGAATCGTTGAGCTTGGCCAGCAGCGCCAGCACGCGATTGCCTTCGTCTTCGTCGGCAAACGGTTCGTGCAGCACCTCGTGCAGCCATTCGTCCGGCAGCACCGCCAAGGGTCCGATGGAAAGCGCGCTGAGAAAACCGTGCACGCCATCGAGCAGCAAGTCCCCTTCGCTGGTGTGGGCGCGCAGGTATCGATCGAGTTCGGCCAATTCGTCGTCGTCCAGCGAGCTGGGCCATTCGGCTTTTGTCATATCAGTCATATATCCAGTTCCAGCGTCACCGGCGTGTGATCCGAAGGGCGCTCCCAGCGACGCGGCTCGCGGTCGATGGTTGCCGCAGTGGCAAGCGGTTTGAGGGCTTCGCTGAGCAGAATCAAATCGATTCGCAGACCCATGTTGCGACGGAACGCGGCCTGCCGATAGTCCCACCAGCTGTAATGTTCATTGCCCGCCTCGAACAGCCGGAAGCTGTCGTGCAGGCCAAGGTCGGTGATGGCCTTGAGCGCGGCGCGTTCCGGCGGCGAGCACAGGATATCTTCGCCCCAGGCCGCCGGGTCGTACACATCGCGGTCGTCCGGACAAATGTTGAAATCGCCCAGCACCACCAGATTCGGATGACGGGCAAGTTCAGCGGACAGGAACTCGCCCACCCTGGCCAGCCAGTTCAGTTTGTAATCGTATTTTTGGTCGCCGATGGCTTTGCCGTTGACGACATACAGATCAACCACGCGGAGGTCGCCGATGGTCGCAGCCAATATGCGGCGCTGCGGATCGTCCAGTCCGGGAATGTCGGTGACGACGTCAGTAAGCTCGTGGCGGGCGAGAATCGCCACGCCGTTGTAGGTTTTCTGGCCCGAATACGCCACCCGGTAGCCCGCGGCAGCCAGCTCGTCGACCGGAAACTTGTGATCCTCGAGCTTGGTTTCCTGCAGGGCAACGATGTCCGGCTGGGCATCGGCCAGCCACTGGGTCAGATGCGGCAACCGCACCTTCAGTGAATTGACATTCCA
>JALYXN010000300.1 GCA_030947085.1 Pseudomonadota bacterium
CGGAATCGAGCTGCACCTGGTAGTCGTCCCACAGCGGCAGGCGCCATGCGCGGTCGAGGGTCTGCTCACCGGCGGCGAGCAACTCGTCGGCAAGGTCGTCGTGTTTGCTCATGACCGCCGAGGCATGCTTGCCCAGCGCCACCACGCAGGCGCCGGTGAGGGTTGCCGCATCCACGATGGCCTGGGGCTGAAATGTCTGTGCGGTATAGGTCAGCGCGTCACACAGGATCAGTCGACCTTCGGCATCCGTGTTCAGCACTTCGATGGTCAGGCCGGACAGACTGGTGATCACGTCACTGGGACGATAGCTGTCGCCGTCGGGCATGTTCTCGACGCTGGGCACAACGCAGACCAGGTTGAGCTTGAGGTTCATCTTGGTGGCAGCCACAAAGGCACCCAGCACGCCGGCAGCGCCACCCATGTCGAACTTCATCTCCTCCATGCCGGCACCGGGCTTGAGGCTGATGCCGCCGGAGTCGAAGGTGACGCCCTTGCCGACCAACGCGAACGGCTTGTCGCCTTCGCTGCCGCCCTTGTATTCCAGCACGATGAGCCGCGGCTTGTTGACCGATCCGCGAGCCACGGCCAGCAACGAGCCAAAGCCGAGTTTTTCCATCGCGACCTCGTCGAGCACGTTGCAGCTGACCTTGTCATGGCGGTCGGCAAAATCCTGCGCCTGACTGGCAATGTAGGCTGGATTGCAGATGTTCGGCGGCAGGTTGGCGAGCTCGCGGGCGAAGCGGACACCCTCGGCGAGGGCAGTTGCCTGATCGAGACCCGCTTGCGCGTCGTCGACGCTGGCAAAGGTGATCGTCTCCATCTGCGGCTGCTTGCTGGCCTTGTCGCGTGGCTTGAAGGTGGCGGTGTAGCGGTAGGCGGCATGATCGCTGGCCAGCGCGGCGATGCGCATGCGCCAGGCGCCATCGTGGCCAGGTACATCCACTTCGGTCAGATACGACACGGCCTCGGTGATCGGCAGACGGCCGATCGCACGCATGGCCTCGATATTCACTTTCTGGAAGCGCGACGCATCGAACGACTTCTGCGAGCCCAGGCCGATCACCATCACGCGCTTCGCCGCAACGCCTTGGGGCGCGAACAGCAGTGTGGTGACGCCGGTCTTTCCGGTGATGTCGCCGCTTTCCACCTGGCGCTTGATCATGCCGCCTGCAGCGGTGTCCACCTGGGCGGCAGCACTGCTCAGCACGCCGTGCTCGTAGACACCCACCAGCACGCATGCGCTGTCGGCGGTTTCAGGGGAGGTGGTGCCGAGGCTGAACTGTAGAGTCATCGGATGGTTCCTGTTGGGCCCGGCGATGGCCGGACAGGCTAGAATTGCGGTTTGCCCGCCCGCAAGGGCGGCGAGTAAGCGGACAAGTTTATCGCATGCTGAGCATCCTCGACCGCTATTTCCTGCGCGAGCTTTCGCAGACCGTGGCCGCCACCACCGTGGTACTGCTGGTGGTCGTCGCCGGCAGCGCCTTTGCGAAGGTCTTGCAAGAGGTCGCCAGCGGCAGTTTTCCGCCCAGTGTGATGTTTCAGGTGCTGGGGCTGCAGACGCTCGATGGCCTCACCAATCTGCTGCCGCTGGCCAGTTTCATCGGCGTGCTGATGGGGCTGGGACGGATGTACCGCGAAAGCGAAATGCATGTACTGGCCTCGTCCGGTATGGGGCCACGCGGGTTGCTGCGCCCGGTGCTGATCCTGGCTGCCGTGCTGGTGACGGTCACCGCGTTAGTGTCGCTGTGGCTGGGGCCCTGGGCGATACGCACCAGTGACGCGCTGGTCGCCTCGGCCAATCGTTCGGTGATCGCGGCAGGTCTGGAAGCAGGGCGTTTCACCAACCTTCCCGGCAAGGGCGGAATCATCTTCGTCGACAGCCTGAGCAGGGACGGCAGCAAACTCGGGCACACCTTTGTTGCCACCCAGACCTCTCCGAAGGATGGTCCGCCGCGCCTGAAAATCGTCAATGCCGCCAGTGGTTCGCTGTATCAGGAAAGCAACGGGGCCGGACGTTTCATCGCCTTCAATGACGGCTGGCAGTACGAGATTCCGCTGGGCGCCGACAACTGGCGACAGATGCAGTACCAGCGCAATGACACCTCGCTTTCCAGCGTGCAGGCCGAGGACGATGATGAGCCGGCGCTGTCGAAAGACAGCTGGACGCTGGCGCATTCGGATGATCCGGCTGACCGTGCCGAGCTCGCATGGCGCGCCAATGCGCCGCCATTGACCCTGGTGCTGTTGTTGCTGGCGCTGCCGCTGTCACGGCAAAGTCCGCGCGAACCGAAATATGGACGACTGTTCCTGGCGATCGTCAGTTTCTATCTTTATTACACCTTGCTTGCGCTGGGTCGCGCCCAGATCGGCAAAGGCCACTGGCACAACGAGGCACCCTTGTGGGCGTTGCATGCGCTGGTGCTGCTTATCGCTGGCTGGATGCTGTGGCGACAATATTCGCCGCGCAAAGCACGCACGGCCACGGTGGTGAAGGCATGAGGCGCTCGCTCGCCGACCTGATCAACATCAAGCGCGTGGACCGGTTGGTCGCGATGAGCGTGCTCGGTTCGCTGTTGATGGTGTGGCTGGTACTGACCGGTTTCGATGCAGTCACCCAGCTCCTTCGCCAACTCAGTCACGTCGGCAAGAACGGCTATACGCTCGGCAATGCCGTGGTGTACGTATTGGTGACGTTTCCGCGCCGCGCCTACGAGATGTTCGGCAACGCCGCGTTGATCGGGGCCCTGCTGGGTCTGGGCAGCCTGGCGGGCACCGGCGAACTGACGGCGCTGCGTGCGGCCGGGATGTCGCGCATGCGCATTGCCGGCTCGGCAGTCGGGGTAGTCGCGGTGCTGATCGTCGGTGTGGTGATCCTGGGCGAGACAGCTGCGCCATGGGGGGATCAACAGGCGCAGGCCATGCAGTTGCGGATGAAGACCGTCAACCTCGGCATGGGCACGGACAGTGGCCTGTGGGCGCGTGACGGCAACAGCATCATTAACGCGCGCGGCACCTCGCTGCAGCGGAAAGACGGCGTGGGCACGGTGCAGCTCAGCGACGTGCGCGTGTTCACCTTTGCCAAGGATGGTCGGATCACGCGTTTCCAGTGGGCGAAAAATGCCGTACACAATGGTCAGACCTGGGTGCTGAAAGGTGTGCGCAGCACCACGCTCGACGCGCAGGGTACGCACAGCGAGAGCATCGACAGCCAGCCATGGCAGTCGAGCCTCAATCCGCAGGTTCTGGCCCAGTCGGTGGTTCAGCCACAATATCTTTCGATGCGCGATCTGAGCCGCAACATCCATTATCTCCAAAGCAATGGCCAGAATCCCGGCAGCTATGCGGTGGCGTTCTGGGGGCGGGCACTGTATCCGTTCAACGTGCTGCTGCTGGTGCTGTGCACGATGCCGTTTGCGTTCGGAGCGTTGCGATCCGGCGGACTGGGCAAGCGGATGTTCATCGGTATCCTGCTGGCATTGGCATGGTATTTCCTGCAGCAGGCAATCGTGAATTTCGGCACCGTCTACGGATTGTCTCCCTTCTTCGCCAACCTGTTGCCAGCGCTGCTGCTGGTGAGCATGGCCTGGCTGTATTTCCGTCGGCGCATCTGAGCCAGCTCGCGTCGAAGACCATTACACAGGAGCGGTATCTACGTGATTGATCTGCGCAGCGACACCGTCACCCGTCCCACCCTGGCGATGCGCGAAGCCATGCTGACGGCCGAGGTTGGAGACGACGTCTACGGCGAAGACCCTACCGTCAACGCGCTGCAGCAGCGGCTCGCGGACGACCTGGGTTTCGATGCTGGTGTGTTCGTTCCCAGCGGTACCCAGTCGAACCTGCTGGCGTTGATGGCACATTGCGAGCGTGGTGACGAATACCTGGTCGGCATGGACGCCCACACCTACAAGTTCGAGGGCGGCGGCGCCGCTGTACTGGGGTCGATCCAGCCGCAGCCGATCGTGCAGGCGGCGGATGGTTCGCTGCCGCTGGAAAGCATTCGGGCCGCGATCAAGCCGGTCGACTCCCACTTTGCGCGAACACGTCTGCTGACGCTGGAAAATACCTGGCACGGACGCGTGTTGCCGCACGCGTATCTGGTGGCGGCGCACGATCTGGCGCGTGCGCACGGCCTCGGACTGCATCTGGATGGTGCACGGCTTTTCAATGCCGCCGTTGCCAACGGCGTGCCCGCTCGCGAGATTGCGCGACACTTCGATTCCGTGTCGATCTGCCTGTCCAAGGGCCTGGGCGCGCCGGTCGGTTCGGTGCTGGTCGGATCACGTGTGCTGATCGACAAGGCTCGCCGCTGGCGCAAGGTGACCGGTGGCGGCTGGCGGCAGGCCGGCATGCTGGCGGCAGCGGGTCTGCATGCGCTGGATCACCATGTCGAGCGACTGGCCGACGATCATCGTCGTGCGGCGTATCTGGCCGGTTGTCTGCGTGAGATCGGCGGCGTCGACCTGCTGGGGCAGTACACCAACATGGTCTTCATCGATGTGCCCGAAGCACGCCTGCGCGAACTGGATGCGCATCTGCAGCAGGCGGGCATTCGCATCAGCATCGGATATCTGCCGACACTGCGGCTGGTCACGCATCTGGATGTCGACGACGACGGTATCGAGCGCACCGCCGAGGCGTTCCGGCACTTCTTCGCCTGAGCCGGGCGCCGTTGCCGGTCCCCGGTGCTGAAATCAGGCCTTGCGCGCGAGCGGCTTGTCGAACGTGCGGATGAAATCGCGTACCTGCGGATAGACCGTCTCGCGCCAGCGGCGACCGCTGAAGATGCCAAAATGGCCGGCGCCCTCGATCACCTTGTGCGCGCGACGTTTAGCCGGGATGCCGCTGCACAAATCATGTGCCGCTTCGGTCTGGCCCAGGCCGGAAATATCGTCCAGCTCGCCCTCGATGGTGAGCAGGGCGCTCTGCTTGATCGCGGCCGGATCCACCCGCTCGCCGTCGACGTCCCACAGCCCCTTGGGCAGTAGAAATTCCTGGAACACCTTTTCGATCGTGTCCAGATAGAACTCGGCCGGCATGTCGAGCACGGCGTTGTATTCGTCGTAGAACTTGCGGTGCGACTCGGCATCGTCCAGATCGCCGCGCAGTAGATCCTGATAGAAATCCCAGTGCGAGGTCAGGTGCCGTTTCGGGTTCATCGCGATGAAGCCGGCGTGCTGCAGAAAACCCGGATAAACCTCGCGTCCACGGCCGAGGTAATTGTTCGGCACGGTATGGATGACGTTGCTCTTGAACCAGGACAGCGGGTGGTCGGTCGCCAGGTTGTTGACACTGGTCGGGCTGCGGCGCGGGTCGATCGGACCACCCATCATGGTCAGCGACAGCGGGGTGTCCTCGCCGCGCGCGGCCATCAGCGACACTGCCGCCAGCACCGGCACGGTCGGCTGGCAGACCGAGATCACATGCAACTCGCGCGCGCCGATGTGGCGGATGAATGCCTCGATGTAACCGATGTAGTCGTCCAGCCCGAACGCGCCGGCATCGGCGGGTACCATGCGCGCGTCGACCCAGTCGGTGATGTACACCTTGTGGTCGCGCAGCAGGGTGCGCACCGTGTCGCGCAGCAGGGTCGAGTGATGACCCGACAGCGGTGCCACCACCAGCACGATCGGGTCGGTCTTCATCTTGGCGATGGTGGGCGCGTCATCGCTGAAGCGCTTGAAGCGCTTCAGCTCGCAGAACGGCTTGGAAAGGGCTACGCGTTCGATCACCGCGATTTCATGATCGTGCGCAGTGGCGGTGTGGATGTCGAATGGCGGCTTTTCGTATTCCTTGCCCAGGCGGTACGCCAACTCGTAGCCTGCCGCCATGCGTTGTACGCCGGGAACCTGCGCAAACGGGCTGCCGTGGTCGTTGAGCATGCGGGCGCTGGCTTGGGCAAAATAGCTCAGCGGGCTGAGAAACGAGCGCTGCCATTCGTGAATTTGATAAAGCATTGGCGCGGACTTTCCGGGGGCATAAAAACCCATCTTAACGCCGTTTCGCTTCGCGTGTTGCAATGCCGCATTCGGCTGCCTTCAAGTCAATCAGTGACTTGGCGCCGTCGAGGGCTGCAAACGGCAGCGCAGCAACACCTCGTCCACACCCTCGGTTTCACCCAACCCGGCGCGCCACCGCAGCGGTTTCTGGAAGTGAAGTCCCAGCGGCATGAACACACGGTTGTACCACCACATCGCGCGCTCGCGCCGATGCGTCAGACACCACTGGCCCAGATCGAGCAGGCGTGAGGACTTCGGCTGCATCCCGTACACCGCACTCTGCTCGATGGCGAAACCGTGCTGTGCCAGCCGCTCGACGATACGGTCTGGCTCGTAGCGGCGGCAATGGCCGACGAAATCATCGAACGGTGTCCATGCCGCCGGGTGCAGCGGCACCGAAAGCAGCAGGCTGGCACCGGGCGCGGCAACGCGCGCCAATTCGGCCATGGCACGGTCGTCGTCCGACACATGCTCGAGGATATCCAGCGCGCAAATCAGATCGAAGCTGGCGTCGGCACATGGCAGCGCCCCGATCATGCCGTGCACGGCGCAGGCACCGGCCGCGTGCAGCCGCTTCAGTGCCGCGTGGCTGAGATCGACAAAGCAAGTGTCTTTCAAGGGCAGGCGCGGGCGCAGGCCGGGCGCCACTTCCAGCCGTCGCGGCGCAGCGGCCGCCAGCTCCTGCACCAGCGGCCAGGTGTTGAAACGATCCGCGCCGATCAGCTTCGAACCTGCCCACAGCGATTCGTAAAACCCACGGTTGACCTGGATCAGTTCCTCATCGCTGCGGCTTTCGGCGGGGCGTGAATCGGGCATCGTCGGGTCGGATCCTTGGGTTGTGAAGTCTGGTGTCATGGGTCAGGTGTCGCGGGGCGTCACGCATGACCGAGTCGAGCGCACAACTTATATGAACCGAGTCGGCTCATTCCATCCGGCGAATTTCCGTGTCGGCGACGATGTCATGCAAGGCGCGTCGGCGCCGATCGAACAACGCCACCGCAAACCATACGACCCACGCGGCGAGCACCGTCCACAGTGTCCCACGCAGTCCTATCACCGGTGTCAGCGACAGCAGCAGCATCGGTGCCGCCGCCATCAGCAGTCGAATGACGGCCTGGCGAAGGGATGGCGCGCCGCCGGCGGCATCGGTGATCCGGATATGCCACGGCCGCATGCCCACGGTCTGACCGCCGCGCCGCCAGGAGCTGATGAAATACGCAGCAATCACCACGCCCTGCAGCGGCTGGTACCACCACGGAATCGTCGTCTGTGCGCCGGTCTGGATCAGTTCGCCACCGGTCGCCAGTTGGCACAGCAGGCCGACCACCATCATCAGGGCCAGCACAATCAGCAGGTCATAGACGAGGGCAGTCAACCGGCGCCACAGCGGGCACGGCGTGGCGGTGGTCTGCAGGGGAGTGGGCATTCAGTGGGTCGCTTGCGTAGTGCGCGCGCAATGGCCAGCATCAGCGCATGAATAAGGAACAGAGCACGCACAGTATCGCCGAAGCGGACCGGCTGAGCATCGCCGCGTTTCTGGAGCGAGTGTGGTCGGAGGATGGTCTGGCCGATCGCACGCTCGAGGCGTATCGCGGCGACCTGCACGCACTGGCGCTCTGGCTAACAGGCCGCGGCCGGAGTTTGCAGACGGCACGGCGCGAGGATATTTCCGCCTATCAGGGCGCACGATCCGTGGCGATACGCTCCATGGCGCGGCGGCAATCCGCCTTTCGTCGCTACTACGCGTTCCTGCTGCGCGACCAACCGGATTTCGTTGATCCCACCTTGTTGATCGAACGGCCGAAGATGCCGCGCAGCCTGCCCAAGGCGCTGGCCGAACGCGAAATCGAAGGTCTCCTCGACGCGCCCGACACCGACACCATGCTGGGCCTGCGTGATCGCGCCATGTTCGAACTGATGTACGCCTGCGGCCTGCGCGTTTCCGAACTGGTTGAACTGCCGCTCGGTGCGCTCAATCCCCGTCAGGGCGTGCTGCGTGTCACCGGCAAGGGCGGCAAGGACCGCCTCGTACCCGTGGGCGAAATGGCGCTGGAACGCATCGCCGACTACCTCGCCGGTGCCCGCCCCGAACTGGCGAAAGGTCGGCAACCCGAAGCACTCTTCCTGAGCAGGCGCGGCGAGGGCATGACCCGCCAGATGTTCTGGACCCTGGTCAAACGCCATGCGGTCACCGTCGGCATCAACCCCAAACGCATCTCGCCCCACGTCCTGCGCCACTCCTTCGCCACCCACCTGCTGAATCACGGCGCCGACCTGCGCGCCCTGCAGATGTTGCTGGGGCACAGTTCGTTGAGTACCACGCAAATTTATACGCTGGTGGCGAAAGAGGGGTTGAAGCGCCTGCATGCGCAGCATCACCCGAGGGGTTGACGGATCTCATGGGCAAATTGAACAAAAATCGAAACTGATCGGCAGATCAAGAATCTGCACAGCCCATCTTTTCCACGACTCCTGAGCCTCCTGAGGGGGATCGGCCTGACCACGATCAGCGTCGTGATTTACTCCCGACGATGCAATCGGCGTTGTTCCGCCCGCTTCACGGCGACTGATCGCGAACGGATATCCGCTAGCGCCAGCCACTATCGCGTGCGGCTCGCTCCTGCTGCGCGTCGAATACCTCGCCCTGCAGCCGGGCATCCACGGCGGCCTGTACTTGCGGTGGCAACGTGCTGGCCGCCTGCCTCAGTTCGCCGCCCGCGGATTTTTCTGGCGTACTGAGCACCGGCAGGGTCCAGCCCGCTGCGTGGTGACAGGCGAGGCCGGCCATCGCCGGCTGGCTGTGTTGGACGAAGGTGCGACAGATATGCCCGTCGGCGCTGCGAAAGGTCAGGCCGATGGCGACCGTGGCATGCGGGTCTGGGGCACTGGCCAGACCCTGGTCGAGTGCGTGGGAGAGCGCGCCTGCCGCGAATTGCTGGCTGCCCTGGATGCGCACCGATTCGCTCCCGCCGTTCCACCACAGCGCGACCGCCAGCACCGCAATTGATGCGGCTACGGCAGCGCCGGGCACCAGCCAGCGACGCGACGTGCGGTGGCGAGGGGCGCCAAAGCCGCGCCGCGCCGCCCGCCCCGGATCGGGGGCGGCGGTGACATGCGCGTTTGCCGCAGGAGTCTGCAGCAAGGCGGAAAGATGCCCCGGTATGGGCTCGTCGAGCACCGGATCAAAGGCGGCTTTCAGTTGCGCACGCAATTCATGCGCCCGACGGACCCGGCGCCGGAGCACGTCGTCGGTGACCAGCGCGGCTTCGATCCGTGCTGCATCCGCAGCATCGAGTTCGCCGTCCACGTAAGCCTGCAAGGTGTCGTCGTCGATCGCTTTCATGTGTCCTTCCCGAGATGGGCTTGCAGGGCGGCGCGGGCGCGCGCCAGACGGCTGGTTACGGTTCCCACGGGCACGTCCATCAGCTCGGCGGCTTCGCTGTACGACAGGCCTTCGATCAACACCAGGGCGACCACTTCACGATGATCCGGCGGCAACGCCGCCATCGCTTCGGCCAGCTCCACTTTCTGCACCGGCGCGCTGACGATGTCGGCCGTCATGGCGCCAGCCTCCTCGGGCGCGAACAGGTTTTGGGCCCTGCCGCGGGCGCGTATCTCATCACGCCAGGCGTTGCGCGCAATCGCGAACACCCACTTGTCCAGCGCCGCATCCGGCCGCCATTGCGCGGCGCGACTCAGCGCGCGCTCCAGCACGATCTGCACCAGGTCGTCGGCATCGGCGACCTGACCGGCCAGCGCCCGCGCCAGGCGGCGCAGGCGCGGCAGCAGCACAATCAATCCTTCGCGCACGGCCTGGCTCTGATCCACGTATGACCTTTCCACTACGTCTGGCGGGGGCGATTCCTTCCCTCGTACCGGATGATGCGGTTCGGGGACGTAAATTCGGCCAATGCTAGCATCCGGGCTCACCTCTTCCGATCAGGTTCGTCATGCCGGTGCCGCGTCCGTTTTCACTGCCCGTCTCGTTACTGGTCATCACCTTCGCCGTGTTTGGATCGCCTCCGGCGCGGGCGCAACTGCTGGGTCCGGTACGCGGGCTTCCCGCTGTGCAGATGCCTGGTGCAGGACTGCCCAGCCTGTCATCGATCGCACCGACGCCGCGATTTGATGACCTGCTGCGCTCGACCGAGGCGCTGACCCGGCAGTTGCAGATCAGTGCCCTGCTGCGGCAGGAACCGCAGCGCGTGGCGGTTGATCCGCAAGGCAATCCCGTACGTCGAGGTGAATTCCTGGCGATGGATCTGACGCCCGCGCAACTGGCCGCACTGCAGGCGCAGGGTTTCATCGCCGACGCCAGCGCACCGGCGGATGCATCACTGGGTCTGAACCTGGTCGTCCTGCACGACACGCGCCGGCGCAGCGAGGCCAGGGCGATGCGCAACCTGCAACAGGCCGCACCGCATGCCGCGTTCACTTATCAGTACTTGTACCTTCCGGCCGGCACGGGCGATGGCTTGGCTGGCGATGCCTTGGCTGCCGATGCCTTGCCGACCAAGCCATCCGTGACAAAACCGTTGCGCGTGGGGCTGATCGACGGTGGTGTGGACCCGGCTGACCCGGCGCTGGCCCATGCGCATATCCAAGCTCATGGTTGCAGCAAGGTCACGGTGTCGCGGCATGGCACGGCGGTGGCCGCGCGCCTGGTCGATGGCGATTCCGATGCGCTATACGCCGCCGATCTGTGGTGCGGCGACGCCGTGGGTGGTGCCACCTCCAACCTGGTGAGCGCATTGGCGTGGATGGCGCATGAAGGCGTACCCGTGATCAACATCAGCCTGGTGGGTCCCGACAATCCGGTTCTCGCCCGCGCGGTGCAAGCGATGAATGCGCGTGGCCATGTGCTGGTCGCTGCCGTCGGCAACGACGGTCCGGCCGCGCCCCCACTTTTCCCGGCGTCGTATCCGGGCGTGATCGGTGTCAGCGCTGTCGACAAGCGCGACCACGCGCTGCCCGAGTCGGGCAGCGGCAGCCAGGTCGCGTTCTGCGCGCTGGGCCTGGTCGGCAGCCGTCGCAACGCGATGCGAGGCACGTCGTTCGCGGCACCCATCGTGGCGCGACGGGCTGCTCAATGGCTGGATAAGCCGCGCATGGGCGCCGCCGCCGCCGTCGTTCAACAGCTGGCCCGTGAAGCCCGCGACCTCGGCGCACCGGGCCGCGATCCTCGCTATGGCTACGGCCTGCTGTCTCCCTGAGCCTGAACGAAAACTGAACTCCGCCCGACGCGATGGAAGGATCTGCGGAGCCCGGACGTAATGGACCTTGCAAGCCGCGGATTCGCCGCCGGCAGGAGGTTCCTCATGCGTTCCACAATATTAAACAGCAAGACCCTCAACCTGACATTGATCGCCAGCGCCTTTGCCCTGGTCATGACCGCTTCGGTGCATGCGCAGGTACTGGGCGGCGGCGGACTCGGCGGCAATATCGGTGGCGGAATGGCCGCCCCGATGACTTCGGCCATGGGCCAGGTCGGCGGTTCGGCTCGCGGTGCCGGCAACGTCGCCGCTCCAGACCTCAACCGGAGCGGTGCGCAGGGT
>JALYXN010000301.1 GCA_030947085.1 Pseudomonadota bacterium
TCGAACGGTGCAACTTTCGCCGCCAAGCGCGTTCAAAGTCTTCGGATGCACGCAACGGCATCCACGGCGGGCTCACCTCCCTGAGCCGCCACTGGCGCGAACCTCTCCCCTGGGTCTTCGCGTCACCCCCGCCCCGGAGGTCTCCCCCTGACCTCCGGGGCACTTTTTACCGGGCTCGGTACGAATGGCGATTGCCCACGTATAGAAAACCTGCACCTTCGTCGTTCTTGTGAACGCAGGAATCCGGTGGGATTCGGCTATCGGCGGGCCATCGACGCTGCGGCATCCGCGCTTGTGCGGGATGTCTCCCTCAAGTAAGTACCGTTCGAGTCAGGGATCTCTACATTTCCTGCACATTCGCTCTCGGCATACTCTTCTTCACATTCATGAAGGGGGAACATCTATGCGCGCAGGACTTCTTATGGCCGGCATCATCTTGCTCATTGCGGGTATCTGGGTCACGGTGGGCAACGGCAGCTACAAGCAGACCGACACGGTCGCTCAGCTGGGCCCGGTCAAGATCGAAGCCACGCATTCCAAGGCCGTGCCGCAGTGGTTGGGCATTGCCGGCATCGTCATCGGTGGGCTGCTGGTGGTCGGCGGAATCGCCAGCAGAAAGAACTGAGCCACCGCAGCACCTGAAAAACCGCCGCGCTCGCGGCGGTTTTTCGTTGCGCCCATTACAATGGGGCGATGGATGTCTCGTACCTGATCGACCCGCTCAACGAAGCCCAGCGCGAAGCGGTCTGCGCTCCCCCCGGCCATTATTTGGTACTCGCCGGGGCTGGCTCCGGCAAGACCCGCGTGCTGACGCACCGCATCGGCTGGCTGACCCAGGCCGAACGCGTGCCGCCCTGGGCGATCCTTGCGGTTACCTTTACCAACAAGGCCGCCGGCGAGATGCGGGCGCGGCTGGAGGCGCTGATCGGCGGCACCCAGGGCCTTACCGTCGGCACGTTTCACGGCATCGCGCACCGCCTGCTGCGCCGGCACTGGCGTGAAGCCGGACTGACCGAAACCTTCCAGATCCTCGACTCCGACGATCAGCTGCGGCTGGTCAAGCGGGTCATTGCCGGACTGGGACTGGACGACGCAAAGTTTCCGCCGCGCCAGGCGTGCTGGCAGATCAATCACTGGAAAGACGAAGGCAAGCGCCCGGACGGTATCGAGCACCGTGACCATCCGGTCACCCAGACGTTCGTCAGCATCTATAAGGCCTACGAAGACGCTTGCGGCCGCGCCGGTCTGGTTGATTTTGGTGAACTGCTGCTGCGCGCACACGAGTTGTGGCTGAAGAATCCTGCGGTGCTGGAGCACTATCAGCAGCGCTGGCGCCATCTGCTGGTCGACGAGTTCCAGGACACCAATACGCTTCAATACGCATGGATCCGCGTGCTGGCCGGCACCAGCGGCACCGTGTTTGCTGTCGGCGACGACGATCAGTCAATCTACGGCTGGCGCGGCGCCAAGGTCGAGAACATGCAGCAGTTCCTGCGCGACTTCCCGGGCGCACGCACGATCAAGCTGGAGCAAAACTACCGCTCCACCTCGACCATCCTGAAAGCCGCCAACAGCGTGATCCAGCGCAACGCCAGCCGGCTCGGCAAGGAGTTGTGGACCGCCGGGGACGAAGGTGAACGCATCGCGTTATACGCCGCCTACAACGAACAGGACGAAGCGCGCTTCGTGATCGAACGCATCCGCGAATACATCAACGAGCAAGGCCAGGCGAAGGACTGCGCCATCCTGTATCGCTCCAATGCGCAGTCGCGCAATTTCGAGGAACAGCTGATCCAGCGCGACCTGCCCTACCGTGTCTATGGCGGCCAGCGGTTCTTCGATCGCGCCGAGATCAAGGATGCGCTGGCCTATCTGCGGCTGACTGCCAATCGGCATGACGACGCCGCCTTCGAGCGGGCCGTAAACACACCCACGCGCGGCATCGGCGACCGCACGCTGGATGTCATGCGCCGACGCGCGCGCAGCGATGGCATGTCGATGTGGGAGTCCGCACTGACCGAATTGAGCAGCGGCCGGGGACTGGCAGGTCGGGCAAAAAACGCGGTGAAGGCATTTCTCGCCCTGATCGAAGACATGGCGCGGGTGTCTGCCGGGCAGGTGCCCACTGCGGGGACGACGGAACCGGGAACAGCAAGCGCTCAGCTTGGGATTGAGATGGAACACGCCGCTTCGGGCGAAGCTGTTGTTACCGCAGATCCGAATGGCGGCGACAGCGCGGATGTTCCCCGCTCTCCGCTCGACACTACCCAATCACTGGCCCTGGCCGAGCAGATCGATCACGCCATTACCCACACCGGCTTGCGCGACTTTTACGAAAAGGACAGTCGCGGCAACGCCGAGTCGCGGGTGGAGAATCTGGATGAGCTAGTCAACGTCGCCAGTCGCTTCGAGCGCACGGCCGAGGATATCGACGCCGGCCTCAGCGAACTGTCCGCGTTCCTCTCTCACGCCGTGCTCGAGGCGGGCGAAAACCAGGGCGAGGCGTGGGACGATTGCGTGCAACTGATGACGCTGCATTCGGCCAAGGGGCTGGAATTCCCCGTGGTGTTTCTGGTCGGGATGGAGGAAGGCCTGTTTCCCAGTCAGCGTTCGGTCGATGACGAAGGCCGGCTCGAGGAAGAACGGCGACTGGCCTACGTCGGCATCACTCGCGCCCGCGAACGGCTGATCGTCACCCATGCCGAATCGCGGCGCATGCACGGCACCGAGATGCTGGCCCGTCCCTCGCGTTTTCTCGGCGAGATGCCGGCCGAACTGCTCGACGAAGTACGCCCACGCGTGCAGGTCACGCGTCCCGTCTACGCCGGTGGTCGTCAGTCGGCCAGTGCGTCGCTGCAGGAAGAGCTGCCGGTCCAACTGGGCCAGCAAGTCAGCCATCCCAGCTTCGGCCCCGGCGTGGTGATCAGTGCCGAAGGCAGCGGCGCGCACACCCGCTTGCAGGTCAATTTTGAAGGTGCCGGCAGCAAATGGCTGGTGGCGGCGTATGCGAATCTGACGCCGCTATAGACGGTGTCGGGCCATTGATGCCCTGGGCTTGGCGTTGGCTTTCGGCCAGGGGCGGTCAGTCGGCTACTGCAAATGCAAGCTGCAAAGCAGCCATTCAAAATCGCTGAGCAGCGCCGAAAGGTTGCATTTCAAAGTTGAATCCAACGCTGGAGTCAGGAGGCGCGCGTCAGTGCATCCGCTTCAACGGACTGTCGGGCGGGACCTGGCCGTCAGGAGGTCGTATGGCGGACAGAACTGCTCTGAAGACGAAACGCAACACAACTGAGACTGCTGCAAATACAACTGCCACCAGAGCGGGAAGCACAGCACCGAACGTGAAATTCATACCGACGACGAATCCAAAGATATATTCGAGGCGGTAAATGGGAAGCACGGCGGCGAGCAAGAACAGACCAAGGAACAGGCCAGAGGTTACTGCGGACTGCCCAAGCTCGAAGGATATCGCCATTGCCGCGCCATACAGCAAAGAGCAGACAAGACCAGCCCAAATGCCTTTAGCCAACCCAGACCCAGTAGATGTGGTCAGATGATTGCGAAGTCGAACGCCTAGCAGCCAGCCGAGAAGAGGCAGAACAACCAGCCCAAACCAGTTGGAGATTGCCGGCAATTCAGGACGATCCAGCAAGTGATGGCTAGGTACGCCGCCGTTGAAGTACTCATAGGCAAGTACTGCAGCTCCAAACACAAGCGAGGAGAGCGCAAGAAATGCGGGCATGTGATGGCGGGCTTGCATGGTCACGTCGTTTCCTATTCTTGCTGTGATGGTGGTTGTGTGGCCTAACGTCGCTGTAGAAAACCCCTCCCGCAGCCTGTCATTCGCCGGGCCCGCGACATAGCGGCAAACGAAGCGAGGCGACGATGGCGATACCGGCACGATGACCTCCAACAACCCAAGATGATCGCCGTTTCCTGTGGGCGGCAATGACTGGCGGAGAGGTTCGAGTACACGCTGAGCAACTCGATCAGACCCACCCGGAGAGAACCTGACTAACTATCTGGCCATTCCAACGTGTTCTGGTTGATCGCCCCCCACCGACGACTCCGATGGACGAATGAAGTCTCCGTGCGCGTTCGATACCTGGTCCGCACCTGCATCATGGGTGAAACAAGACCGCCCAAGGAGATGCAGTCTGACAACGTAGGACACCGCAAAGCACTGACGCGCACGACGCAGCACCAAGGACCACAGCGTGACCAGCGAAAGCCTGAAGACTCAGGGCACGAGCATCAAGCGCGTGGTGTTGACGAGTGGTCCCCCAAGGGCGGCACCCTCGCACCCATGACGAGGAGCCATAACATGAACACGACCTCTCCGAGTTGGGCCGGAAACGCGTAGCTGGAAACCATCTCCTCGTATTGCGGTAGCAGCAAGCCCGTAACGCTCAGGGCCAGATAGGCGAAACCATTGATGGTCAGCCAGATGCCCAGGAAGCGGGGCAAGAAGCGCGACCGGTACACAAGGATCGCCAAGGGGAAAAGCCACAGTCCCCAAAAAATTTCGGCGGCAGCGATTTCCCGTCCATGCAAACGGAGGAACAGCATCGCCAAGGCGTCTCGCTGAGGTTTACCAAATACTGACAAGAAATCGGCACCGTGCACGAGTATCAGAGCAGCAGCATCGTTCAGCACGTTGAAGAAGAAGATGGGCGTTGTCATCAGCCCCAGGATCGCCATCACGGCAGCGTGCTTCGGATTAACTTGTTTAAGCAGCTGGTAAAGAGCCAGTACGAGGAAAATCTCAAGGACTCCGCAGAACAGATCGCTGGCCATGCCGAGACGAAAGAGCGACTCATGCGCAACGATGCTGTTGGCTGTCTCGGCCGCATTGCCACTCACGAACAGCGTCTTGGGAATATAGATCAGGCGGAAGGGTGCGATTAGCACGTCCAGTAGATAAAGGAAGCCTGCGATTCTAGCGTTCCTGCTGAGCGTACTCATCTGAGGCTCTCTCTAATTTCAACTAGAGTAGCGGCTCGCTTATCCACCTTCATATGCCAAGTGTCACGAGTGCCGCCTACCGTGTTGACCACATCGCTGGTCGAGCCGTTGCAGCGTGAAATCGAGAGCGCGCGGATTCTGCATGCCGCCGAGCTGGCCGCGGGGTTTGGAGCAACGGCCCAGCCGCACGCATTGGCGCGCACGTATCCGTCGGCAGCGCGCGATTTCGGCTGGAAGCAGGCGCCCCCGTCCGTACAGCGGTCGCTCGATCCGAGCGATGGCTCGAGCGTCGCCATCACTTCGACGACGCCATCTTTGGGCGTGTGTTATGTCACGGTCCGCGTGCGGGCAGATCCGGGGAAAGAAACGCCGCTACCCCATCGGGCCTATTCGCACAGCCACAATTTCGCCGTCGCTCTTTGGAAAACGGCGCCCAAGAGCTGCCGTTCGCAAAAGGCAGCAATGAGTCGACGAGCGACCTTCAGGTGGATGGTCAACTGGTTGGCTAGCCTGCTCAGATGGGCTGGCCAAGATGGGTCTCCAAGCTCGTAACCGGCATTTGAGTCGCGCTCGTTCCTTACCCGTGCCCGACAGCAATAGGCTTTCATTTCAGGCACGCAACTGGGGCGTCCGTCGGCGTGGTTGCCGTTTCGTCGCAACGCAGCTTACTTGCCATTGAGAGGCCGCTAATCTCCAGTGCGCTCACACTCAAGGAGGTGCCATGGAGATGACCAGATCCTTGTTCGATCCGCGGTTGATCATGCTCCAACCTGAGCATGGAATTGGCTCGCAGCTGCGTCCAGCACCGCCCTTTGCGCGAGAACGACGTGGACAAGCCGGGGCCCGGGCCGTCCGAGATCTTCGCCGGGGCCACAAATTCGCCCTTGACGTCCACAACGCAAACAAGCGAGCGGAACAGAAATCGTCGCGCGACGGTGACCCCTGACGGCACGATGCACAGCGCCTTACGACACCGCCGACCCACCACCCACCGGTCGTATGCAGCCCCACTTTCCGGTTCCGACCGCCCCTTTACCGCCCGTCCCGACGGCGGCCGACCCCCGCTGGCCGAAAGGCAGCCTTTTTCCGCAGTGCATCCGCACCTGGAGACTTGCCATGAAAAAATTTACCGCTCTGCGTCGTGCCGCGTTTGGTCTGTCTATGTGTCTGATGGCCACCGCGTGCGCGGTTTCACCGTCTCCACGACAGCAAGCCGCCACGGACCCGTGGCTCAGCCGGACCCTCGTCGCACAAGAAGCGGCAATCAGCCGCGCCTACAACAGCTGTAACCTGCATGCGCTGCGCGCCAGTCTGTTCGCCGGCACCATGATCGGCATGCCCGACGGTAGGCGCGTCGACCCGCTGATCGAGGCACGCGACCGTATCTGCGCCCACCTGCATCGGGAGGTACTGCCAGGCAGCCTGAGCGTGCGCCCGATCGGCGATGACAGCGCACTGGTGATCGGGATGCAGCGATTCTGCGGAATCGTTGGTGACCGCTGCTCGCAGGAAGGTAGTCAATTCACTCATCTTTGGACGCTCAACGGCGAGGGCTGGCGTGTGCGATGGATGCGCCGCGCTGGCGATCCGTTGTGACCATTGGTGCGTGTTTTGCGGCGTGGCAGCTACAGCGGGACCGAAGGCCGGCGAACGGGCAAGCTGCAGAAAACCTGAGCACTTTGTGCTAAATGCCCCGAGCGTGGCGTGTGGGCCGGCCTCTTTGATTCCAGCGAGGTCGGTGTTCGGGGCAGCGTGGTACGCGAGATGCCGGAAACGATTTTCCGGCTAGAGCGGGTACTCGACGCAAGCTAATGTGATCCCAAATTTTCTTTGAAGCTTAAGCGTCAGCTGGGTTAAAATCCGGCGCCTGGATAAATCAGCGGGCGGGAGATTTGCGAACGATTCCGGCGGTCATCGTATCGATCAACAAGAACAACGTTGAGGCCAACGCGGACACCGGCTTAAACTATTCGATCGTGATGGATCAATTGCACGCGGACGCCCTGGATGTCACGACGCTATTGAAGGGGCTACCTCCGATGCCGACGCTAGGCCGGGGCCCCGTGGGCGCCGATCAACGGTGGGGCTTGGCCAGGGAGCTGACTCTCGGACCGTTAACCTTGCATAACGTCATGGTCATCGTTCTCCCGTCGGGCCATCCCACCACGGACCGGGTTTCGCTCGGGCTTCCCCTCCTGGCGCGGTTGAAGCGATTCTCTTTCGAAGCATCAGGCATCGTGGTGGGTCAAGCGTCCAGGGCATGTACAGCGCCGATGGCATTGAGCTTCGCCTCGCCTTGGGAAGAGGACGGAAAACTGGTTTTTGATGCCCAAGCCGACGGCAAAACGGTCAAGGCATGGATCGATACGGGTTCGGCGCCACCGCTTATGGCAACCACCCAACTGCGCCCCCCTGGAGACGGGCAAACGGTAGGGCCCGCGGGACAGTTCGAAACCCGATACCTGAAGGTCAGGATGGGTGGAAAAACCTTGAGCTACGACGACACGCCGATCCTACCCGACCTCTCATTTCCTGCCTTTCTCGTAGGCGCGCCAATACTGGCCTCTTCGGATCTTCAATTCGACGTCGACAAGCCATCGTTGTGCATCGTGCCGCGGTCGACCAGGGATGTATAGGTCATAGTCAGGACCTGATTCTTCAGGATCTTGGTCTGATTTTGCTTAGGAGTTCAATCCAGCTCGAGCGCCATTTTTGTAATTTCGGTTCGAAGTAATTTGACGTTCGGAGCTTCGGTCTCCTGCGTTGCAACCATGCAATGCAGCCCGGGTTTTGGTGCTGCCGACGCGGCAGTTGACCTGTATGGCCTGCAAAAGCGGCAAACCATAAAAGTATGTGACGACCGTCGCGCCGAGCGCGCAGAGCACGAGGCACGGAATACCGGCCTCTGCCGCCCTTAGCGCCGACCAGAGCTGGACATGATCGCCGTAGGCAGTTGCAACAGCGAAATTTTTGTGGCATTACTACGCAATGCGAAGTACGTCAGACGTAGTAAAAATCGAAAGCGATGCGGGAATGGGACATTACTCCGACCCGCCATTGCTGGTGCTCGCCAGCCTTGCTACGGGGTCTAAACACGGTCACGCCATGATCGAGGACATTGCTGGCATGTGCGGAACCCGTCTCGGCCCAGGCACGTTGTACGGGGCAATCGCGCGCTTGGAACAACAGGGTTGGATTGAACCGCTACCACCCGAAGACCGGCGGCGCCCTTATCGCATTACCGCCGAGGGCAAGCGCGTTTTGCGCGCCAAGCTAACTACGCTGCAACAGTTCACCAAAGCCGGTCTGAAAAGGTTGGAGTTCGTGTGAATCCCAGGCTCGCTTTTTGGTTTGTACGCCTGTATCCGCGCGGTTGGAGAAAGCGCTACGGCGAAGAGTTCGAGGCGCTTCTTCAATCCGGCAGCGGGGATCTCCGCACGTCAGCAAACGTCGTCTGGTCGGCGCTTAGCGAACGTGTACGTCCAACTTCAAGGTCGAGGCTTGCAATGAATCAATATCCCGGTTCCGTTATGACACTCGCTAAATTCCCGAGTGCGTTTATTCCCATGGTCATGTCACTCACGGCATT
>JALYXN010000325.1 GCA_030947085.1 Pseudomonadota bacterium
GTGCTGCCCCTGCTGACGCAGCACTGGCCGCAGGCCGTGGATTCGATCGTGCACAGCGCAAAGCTCAGCCGACAGGCCGCCGATACCCTGCAAACGGCCTGGCTCATCGCTCTGGAGACGTTGCTCGATCCGCCTACCGGCAGCCTCGACGCCACCGGCTGGCTGGCGACGGAAAGTGCGCTGCGTGAGCCCATGCTTGACCACTGGCTGCGCACTCGCGGGTTGTCTGCCCCCACCACCGCGCAGCGCCTTCAGATCGAACAGCAGTGTGGCGCCCGTGCCGGCCAACAGCCCTGCATCCGCTGGCGCGGCGCGGAGCTGCATATCTGGCGGGACCGGTTGTGGGCGACGTCGCCGGCGCCGGAAATCGATCCCGAATGGGAGCAACTGTGGCACGGCGAGCCACTGCTGCTGCCCGATGGCGGCATGCTCTCGTTGAGCCCTCCCACGGTTCATTTGGCACAACCCCTGCGCGTGCATCTGCGTCGCGGTGGCGAGCGGATCAAGCCCGTCGGGGATCGGCATACGCGCAAACTGTGCGACCTGTTCCAGCAGGCCGGGACACCGCCGTGGCAAAGAGCCGCAGTTCCCCTGATCGATGCCGGCAACGAGCTGGTGGCCATAGCCGACCGCTGGATCAGCGACCGCGGCGTGGCGATTTTCGAGCAGGCAGGTACGCAGCTGCGGTGGCAATCGGCGCATTGAACCGGGCCATGCATTGCTCTTTTCCAGCATATTCAGATTGATTCCGGGTCGCCCCTGCGTTAGCGTTGCGGCCCATGGCAAAGACCACTCCCGCTTCCGCGACAACCCCGCCGATCGTCGACTTCGAACATTCACTCGACGAGCTGGAGCAGCTGGTCAGCCGGATGGAAGGCGGCGAGCTGAGCCTGGATGAATCGCTGGCCTCGTTCGAACGAGGCATCGGCCTGTTCCGCCACTGCCAGCAATCGCTCCAGCAGGCCGAATTGCGCGTAAAACTGCTGCTGGATCCCGATGCCCCTGACAGCGCCGAACCGTTTGAACCCGAACTCTGAGCTTGGTCCTGCGCTGCAGACGTTGATTGTCCGTGCCGAACAGGCCATGGATCGCAGCCTGCCACCGGCCGAACAATCCCCCCACGAGCTGCATCGCGCCATGCGTTACGCCGTGCTCGGTGGCGGCAAGCGTTTGCGCCCGATGCTGGTATACGCCGCCGCGCACGCCTTCGGCATCGATGGCCGACAGCTTGATCCAGCCGCCTGCGCGGTGGAGCTGATTCATGCCTACTCGCTGGTGCATGACGACCTGCCGGCCATGGACAACGACGCCCTGCGCCGTGGTCGACCGACCTGCCACATCGTATTCGGCGATGCGATGGCGATACTTGCTGGCGATGCCTTGCAGGCGCTGGCATTCGAGTTGCTCGCCAACGATCACGACAGTGCGATTGAACCTCTTACGACCGTAGCCATGTTGCACGCGCTGGCGCAGGCCTGCGGTGCCGAGGGCATGGCCGGCGGCCAGGCGCTGGATCTCTCCGCCGTGGGCCGCACGCTGACCCTGGCCGAGCTGGAGCACATGCACGCCTGCAAGACCGGCGCACTGATTCGCGCCTCGGTGCAGCTCGGCGCCCTGCTTGCGGGGGCTGAGGTGGATCAGCAGGCAGCACTGGATCGCTACGCCCACTCGGTCGGGCTCGCCTTTCAGATCCGCGACGACATCCTCGACGTGGAAGGCGACTCGTCCGTCATCGGCAAGACCGCCGGTAAGGACGCCGCCACCGACAAACCGACCTTCCCTTCGATCATCGGCCTCGACGCCTCACGCGCGCGGCTGGCCGAATTGACCCAGGCCGCGCTAACCGAGATCGCGCCGCTGGGTGACCGCGGTGCGCTACTGCAGCAACTGGCGAGCTACGCAGCCCACCGCTCGCACTGAATCCGGGTACGAATGCTTGATCCGCCGCAACAAAAAAGGGCGGCCTGCGCCGCTCCGTTTGATTGTGACAGCGCCTGCTGCATCAGGCCGCGCCGGCCTTCGGGTCCGCCCCGTAAGGATTCGAACCCCGGTCACCCTCGATGGCAAACAACACCAACAGCCAGATCCATCCGATCACCGGCAGCAGCCCGATCAGCAACCACCACCCGGTACGCCCCGTGTCATGCAGGCGACGGGCGCCCACGGCGAGGCCCGGCAACAGTACGGCAAGGCTGTAAAGCGAACTGAGCACAGGCAGATGAATGATCCTGCCGACCAGGGAAATCACGATCGCGATGATCAGATTGGCCAGAAAGAACATCCAGTACTCGGTACGTCGGGCACGTCCGTCAAAATCGGCGTAGTGACCCTTGACGCACTTCAGATACCAGTCAAAAAAACCCATCAGTCATGCTCCCCAAGAAAATCCATTCTTCCATGCAAACGGCTGCCAGACGCGTTTGCCGCCGCTCTCCCACGCCGTCGCAAGCCCATCAGACAGCGTGTTTTAAAAGATTCTAGTCGAAACACCGGCTGAAGATGGGCGTACGCCAAATGATTCGGTCAGTTACTTGATCAATCGAAGCGTGAACGGATAACGGTAGATGACGCCCTCATTGGCCTTGATGGTGGCGATGATCACAAACACCAGCCAGGCGACAAACACCGCTGCCAGCACCAGGAAACCGATCAACACAAACATCAGTATCCAGCCGACCAGCGCGGCGATTGCCACGGTGATATTGAAATTCAGCGCTTCCT
>JALYXN010000326.1 GCA_030947085.1 Pseudomonadota bacterium
TGCAGCTTGAACTCTTTCAGGAACTGCTGCAGATCCTCGTACTTCTCTGCCGGCGGCGGCTCGTGGGCACGGAACAGCGCCGGAATTTTCTTCTTTTCCAGGAACAACGCTGCCTGCACATTGGCGGCGATCATGCATTCCTCGATCAACTTGTGCGCGTCGTTACGCTCGGTCGCACCCATCGATTCGACGCCGCCGGTCTGATCCAGGCGGAACTTCACTTCGGGCGTCTCGAAATCGATCGCACCGCGCCGTTTGCGCTGCTGTGCCATCGCCTTGTACAGCGCATGCAGGTTTTCCAGCTGCGGCAATACGTCGGATACCTCGTGGCGGGCTTCCTCGTCGTTCAGCCCCACGACCTGCCATACCTTGTCGTAGGTGAGCCGGGCGTGCGAAAGCATCACCGCGTCATAAAACTTCGCCTTGACCACGCTGCCTTCGGGATCGACCATCATGTCGCAGACCATGCACAACCGCTCGACCTTCGGCATCAGCGAGCAAATGCCGTTCGATAGGGTCTCGGGCAACATCGGCACTACGAAACCCGGGAAATAGGTCGAGGTACTGCGCTCGTACGCTTCTCGATCGAGCGCGTTGCCGACTTTTACGTAATGGGAGACGTCGGCGATCGCGACGATCAAGCGCCAGCCGCCACCGCGCTTGGGTTCGGCATACACCGCATCATCGAAATCGCGCGCGTCGGCGCCATCGATGGTCACCAGCGGCAACTGTCGCAGATCGGTACGACCCTCGCGTTCGGCGGCGGTCACCTGGGATTCCACCTGGGCCGCATCGCGCAGCACCTCCGGCGGGAATTCATGCGGAAGGTCATGGCTGGCAATCGCCATTTCCACCACCAGCGACGGCTGCAGGCGTTCACCCAGGACCGCGCGGATCTCGCCCATCGGACCGCGATGCTGGGTCGGCGGGTCGGTGATCTCGATCACCACGATCTGGCCGGACGTGGCGCCCTGATCCTGGCCCGGCTTGATCAACACATCCTGATTGAGGCGGCGATCATCCGGCACGACCAGGGTGACGCCGTTTTCCGTCACGACGCGGCCGACCAGTCGCGGCGAACGTCGCTCCAGCACCTCGGCGATCGCGCCCTGCTTGCGGCCACGTCGATCAATGCCGACCACACTGGCAAGGACCCGGTCACCGTGCATCACAGTACGCATCTGCTGCGGCGACAGGTACAGATCGTCGCCGCCTTCATCGGGCTTGAGAAAACCGTAGCCTTCGGCATTGGCCAGTACGCGACCGGCGATCAAGTCGAGCTTCTGCGCCGGGGCGTAGCCACCGCGACGACCCTGCAACAACTGGCCGTCACGCACCATCGCGCCCAGGCGTTTGCGCAACGCCTCGAGATCGGTTTCGTCATCAATCGTCAGGGCTTCGGCGACGCGCGCCTCGGTGAGCAGCTCACCGCGTTCTTCCAGCAGGGCAAGGATGGCCTCGCGGCTGGGGATCGGGCGGTCGTAGCGTTTTGCCTCGCGATCGGCATACGGATCGCGCACGGCGCCTGCGGCGGCCTTCTTGCGCTTGTCCGTTGTGCCGGCATCGCGCGGGGCTCGCGGCTTGGCGGATTTTTTCGCGGGACGGCCGGCGGGGGGATTGTCGGATGGGGGGGTAGTTTTTCTGGTCACTCAATGTCCTTGTGATATGTGCGCCGCGGAGGATGCCACGTCGCAGCGAATGAATGTGAAAAGTATTGACAAGCTTGCTTCGGATGCCTACATTACGCGGCTCACGCAGCTCTTGCAGATTGTGTGACACCTGCCCAGGTGGCGGAATTGGTAGACGCACTAGCTTCAGGTGCTAGCGGGGGAAACTTCGTGGAGGTTCGAGTCCTCTTCTGGGCACCAAATTTGGTTCAAGGAGTTTTACCAACTCTTGCAACATCATAAAACCCCGCCTCATTGCGGGGTTTTTTGTGCCCGCTGGTTTCTTGGCGCGGTGCAAATCTGTCCACCATTATAACCGCCAACTGCATGCATTGGTGAGGCCTCCTGTTCGCCGCATCGGCATCAGGTCGACGCTGGGCCCTTCAGTTCGACCATGTTGCCCTGCGGGTCGTACAGGTAGATGGACGGACCTTCGCCGCCGGCGCCGTAACGCTGGCCCAGCTCGCCGATGCGCACGTGATGTTGCCGCAGGTGGGCCAGGATCGCCGACTCGTCATACTCCTCCACGCGCAGACAAAGATGGTCCATGTTGTGGCCTTCGTTCTTTGGCGCCGTACCGCCACGCCGCCCCAAGCTGCCGTCCACCGACACCAGGTCGATGAGCGAGGACCCGGCCCGCAACTGGATCAACCCGATCGCTAGCTGCTGCCGCTCCTGGTGGCAACCCAACACGTCGCAGTAGAAGCGCTGCATGGCCTCCATGTCGATCACGCGCAAGACGACATGGTCGATTTCGCTGATACGGATCATGGGGCTCTCGCAAGGAA
>JALYXN010000358.1 GCA_030947085.1 Pseudomonadota bacterium
GCATCACCGCCAACGACGTCGCCAACGCGCTGCGCGCGGCCAACGTCACCTCGCCGCAGGGCACGCTCAGCAATGGCCGAACCCGGATGACGGTCACCGCCAACGATTCGCTGCACACGCCGCAGGACTTTGCCTCATTGGTGATCGCCAGTCACAACGGCACCGCCGTGCGGCTGGCGGATGTGGCCACGATCCATAGCGGGCAGCAGGATCAGTACGCGGCGGCGTGGTTCAATGGAACCCGCGCGGTGACCCTGCAGATCAGCAAGCGTTCCGACGCCAATGCGGTGGCTACGGTCGCGGCGATTCGCGCCGCGCTACCCGGGTTCAGCCACCTGCTGCCGGCCGACGTGACGATCACACCGATCTTCGACCTCACGCCGACGACCGTTTCAGCGCTGCACGAGGTGGAAGTGGCGTTGCTGATGAGCATCGAGATGGTGGCGCTGGTGATGCTGGTGTTCCTGCGCCGGCTGCGCCCCACGATCATCGCGATGTTCAGTGTGCCGCTGTCGATCGCCGGCGCGCTGGTGGTGATGTGGACGCTCGGCTTCACCCTCAACATTTTTTCGCTGGTGGCGCTGGTGCTGTGCGTGGGTTTCGTGGTGGACGATGCCATCGTGGTGATCGAAAACATCGTGCGCCACATCGAACGCGGTAAGCCGCCGTTGGAAGCCGCGCTAACTGGCGTGCGCGAGATCGGTTTCACGGTCATCTCGATCACGCTGTCGCTGATCGCGGTGTTTGGTCCGATGGTGTTCGGCGACAACATGTTCACCACACTGATGCGCGAGTTCGCGGTGACTCTGGTCGCCACCATTGTGATCTCGGCGCTGGTGTCGCTGACCCTGACCCCGGCATTGTGTGGCGCCTGGCTGATGCAGGAGTCGACCCAAACGCGTACGCCCGGGCGACTGGAGCGCATGGCCGAGCGCTTCGACAACGGCATGTTGCGCATCTACGAGCGAGGGCTGGACTGGGCGATGCACCACCGGCGGGTCATGCGCTGGCAACCGTTGATCCTGCTGGGGATGACTATTGCGCTGGCGGTGGCGGTGGTGATGACGGCTGGCGGCGGCCTGATGCCGAAAGAGGACACCGGCCTGCTGCGGGCGCGGATCAGCGCCGACGCCAACATCTCGCCGACCCTGCTGGCCAAACGCACGCGGGCGATGGCAGCCGTGCTCCAGAAGGATCCGGCGGTGCGGAATGTCTCGGCCATTCTCGGCGGCGGCAACCGCGGTGGCTCGGTCGGCAATTCCTCAAGCTTGTTTATCGATCTCAAACCGCTGGGTGACAAACCTGGCGAGCGCAAGGATTCCGGGCAGCAAGTCGTCGACCGCCTGGCCAAGTATTACAAGACGGTCAGCGATGTGGACGTCTCACTGACTACCGTGCAGTTCATCGGCGGCGGCGGTCCGGGCGGCGGTGGCGGCGGTCAGTATTCGTTCCAGCTCAGCAGTGCCGATGGCATTCCGCTGCAGGGGCCGACCCTGAAAGTGGCGCGGGTGATGCGGGGGATGGACCAATTCACCGACGTCAGCACCAGCTTCGACAGCATCGGCAAGCAGCAACTGCTGCAGGTCGACCGCGATGCGGCGTCCCGACTCCATGTCAGCATGGCCCAGGTCGATACCGCGCTGTACAACGCGTTCGGCCAGAGCCAGGTGTCCACGATCTATTCCGACATCAACCAGTATCGGGTGGTGCTGGTGGCCGACAACGCCGATTCGCTCAGTCCCGGCACCTTGCTCAATACCTATGTGCGCAACAGCAACGGCCAGATGATTTCGCTGTCGGCCGTGGCGAAGATCCAGCCCAATATTGCGCCGGTCACGATCAGTCACGTCGACCAGCTCGAGTCGTCTTCGCTCAACTACAATCTCAAGAAAGGCGTGACCCAGGCCGAAGGTCTGAAGCGGGTCGATCAGGCCATGTTCGCCGCCCAGCTGCCGCCGGGCGTGCAGAAGAAATTCAGCGGCGACAACCAGAACCTGGTCGAGGCCATGACCGGGGCGCTGACCATGCTGCTGGCGGTGATTCTGGTCATGTACGTGGTGCTGGGCGTGCTGTACGAAAGCCTGATTCACCCACTGACCATCCTGTCTACCCTGCCGGCGGCGGGCATGGGCGCGTTTCTGGCCATGCTGGTTACCCAGACCCAGCTCACGTTGATGTCGGTGATCGCGGTGCTGATGCTGATCGGTATCGTCAAGAAGAACGCGATCCTGATGGTCGACTTTGCACTGGTGGCCGAACGCGAACGCGGCATGTCGCCGCCCGAGGCGATCCGCGAGGCAGCGCTGGTGCGCTTTCGACCGATCACCATGACCACCCTGGTGGCGATGGGCGCGGCGCTGCCGCTGGCGGTCGGTTTCGGTCACGGCTCGGAGATGCGTCAGCCTTTGGGCATCGCCATCCTCGGTGGCCTGTTGGTATCGCAGTTGCTGACCCTGCTAAGCACCCCCGCGATCTACCTGTGGCAACACGATCGGCGCGAACGCAAGGCAGCACGCGTGCGCCTGCGCGCCGAAATCAAGCGCCAGCAAGCCCTGAAAAAACGCATCCCCGCGCTGCCCAAATAGCGCGATGGTATTTATGGGAGCGGCTTCAGCCGCGATGTCTTTGCCCTGATGCCTTGACGAA
>JALYXN010000068.1 GCA_030947085.1 Pseudomonadota bacterium
TCCAGCGGCCCCTTGAATAGCCATGCCTGCTTGCCGTCGCCGAGGTCGGCCAGCTTTTCCGATTGGCTCAGCTCTGCCGTTACCTGCGCCACCGGCTCGGGCAACGCCAGTGGCGCCTGACCACCGAAGATCAGCCCCCGGTTCCGCCCCACCCGATAGATGTGTCGGCGCATGAGCCGGGCGGCCTGCTTCGAGGAGCCGTTACTGCGCTGCTCGAGTTCTACGGCACTGACGAGCGCGCCGATGCTGAAACCGATCCGGCGCCTGCCCGGCGCCACCGCCTCACGCGGAAGCATCGCGGTACTCAATGGCTTGGCCAGCATCGACAGGCCGTAAAACATCGCCGAGTTGCGGGCTGCCACATGCACCGGCAACACCGGCGCCCGGCTGCGCAACGCCAGCCGCGCAAACCCGTCCGACCACTCACCGTCGCGAACACCACCGGGCCGAACCCGCGAAACCTCGCCGGCAGGAAACACGATCAGCGCCTCGCCGTTGTCCAGCGCACGGTAGATGCCGCGCAGACGGGAGGCCGCACCCTTGCCGAACACATCGACCGGCAGCAACAAGTTCTTCAGCGGCGGAATGACCGCCAGCCAGTCGTTGCCGAGCATCCGCACATCGCGACGCACCGAACCGATCAGCTGCAGCAAAGCCAGGGCATCCTGCATTCCCAGCGGATGGTTGGCCACCACCAGCAGCGGACCATCGACGGGAATGTTTTCCAGATCACGCGGATTGACGTGAAAACTGGTGCCCAGCAGGTCCAGCACGCGCTCGACAAACTCAAAACCCTGGGCGGCACCGGCGCGGTGAAGCACCCGGTTGAACCCGTCCTCGTCAGCCAGCCGGCCCAGCATGCCGGCCATCGGACGGCGGATCAGCGGAAACTGCGCCAGCCATGGCAGGCGCTCGGTAAGGGACTGTTCCATACTCAGCATGCTTTATCCCCTCAAAGTTCCTCCATCCTGATGGTGAATCATGACAGCTGAGCGGTAGCCGGATGGACATTGCGATGCAGGGTCATGGCGCTGGCTGTTTCAAACGTTCAGGTGCAGAAACGACGCCACGCCCGCCATGAACATCTGCACGGACAACGCGATCAGCAACATGCCCATCACCCGCTCCAGCGCGGTCAGTACGCTTTCGCCCAACCAGCGGAACAGGTAGGTGGCACTGAGCAGAATGGCGGAGGTGGCCAGCCACGCGAGCAGCAAGGCAATCACCCAGTCGGCCGTGCGGCCAGGCTGCGTGTTGGTCAGCAGCAGCAAGGCCGCCATGGCCGAGGGACCGGCCACGCCCGGAATCGCCATCGGCACGATGAAAGGCTCACCTTCCCCGGTCTTGCCGAAAATGCCACCGCCGTCCGCCGGCGGAAACACCATGCGAATACCGATCAGAAACAGCACGATGCCGCCAGCGATGCTGATCGAGTCGGCCTTGAGCTGAAGCAGTTCCAGAATGTGCTGACCACCAAACAGAAAGGCCAGTAACACGCCCAGGGCAATCAGCAGTTCGCGCACCATCACCAGGCGACGACGCCTGGGCGGCACGTCCTTGAGCAGACTCAGGAAGAACGGGATATTGCCCAGCGGATCCATGATCAGAAACAACATGATTCCCGCCGACAAGGTAGTCATCTGCGTTTCCATCTCAACTCCTTGTTGTTCGTGCAACCGCCACCCGACGGCGGTGCACAGCGATTCAACCGGCGCGCAAATCCAACGTGGCGCCACGCGCTGCTGCCGCCTGCGCACTCAGCAGATAGACCGCCGCAGCCGCCGCGCGCTCAGGCGTCTCGCGCTGCATGATGTCTTCGCCAAAGTAAGCCTGTCGTCGCAATGCAGTACGCATGGGCGCGGGCAGCAGCGCGTGGACGCGCAACGTTCCGGTGTCGTTTTCTTCGTGCAGGATGGCAACAAAACGTTGCAATGCCGCCTTCGACACGCCGTAGCCGCCCCAATGGGCACGTTCCATCAGCTCCGGATCATCCAGCACGAAGACGACTGAACTGTCACTGGCCTCGGCCAGCAACGGCAGGCATGCCTGGGTCAGTGCAAACGGGGCCGACACATTCACATGCAACGCACGCAGCCAGTCATCGGGCTTGTGCATGCTCAGGGGAGTGAGACCGGCAAAGCTGACCGCCGCATGCACGATGCCGTCCAGACGACCGAAATCTCGCTGCAGCCCTTCGGCCAGCGCGGTGTATTCGCTTGGCGTGGCTACTTCCATGTCCAGCGGATGGATCACCGGCTCGGCCAGGCCTTCGGCGCGCATCGCGTCATACAACTGCTCCAACTGACGTTTGCGCTTGCCAGTGATCACGACCGTCGCCCCCGCGCGGGATGCGGCCCGAGCCACACAACCACCGAGACCACCATAGGCGCCAGTCACCAGGATTACGCGGTCAGTCAAGGTGTCCGGTGCCGGCTGCCAGGCATCCGGCAACTGCACAAAAGGCAGTGCGGTCAAGAGGCCGCCCCCGCCACATCACTGGCCATGCGCGCCAACTCACCGGCGCAGTTCAGGTCCTCGATGATGTCGCAGCCACCGATCAGCTCGCCATGGATGAACAGTTGCGGAAACGTCGGCCAGTTGGCGTAATGCGGCATGGCTGCGCGCAATTCCGGATCGGCCAGTACGTTCACCGGATGAAACACGGCGCCGGCTTTGGTCAAGGCCTTGGCTGCGCGACTGGAGAAGCCGCACATCGCATATTCCGGCGTGCCTTTCATGAAAAGCACAATGGCGTGCTCGGCCAGGATCGCCTTGATTCGCTCGTTGATGTCCATAGTTCGGTGTTTCATCTTTACAATGCAGGCAGAACGGTATTGTATCAGTCACCCGTCGGCTGCCGTTTGCAGCGCGACCATCTCCCCCAGCCAACGCTAAGGAGCCTCTCTATGGCGATCGAACTTCCTCCGCTTCCGTATGAAAAGAACGCGCTCGAGCCGCACATTTCCTCCGAGACCCTGGATTACCACTACGGCAAGCACCATCAGGCCTATGTAACCAATCTGAACAAGCTGATCGAAGGCACCGAGTTTGCCGACGCGCCGCTGGTCGATATCATCAAGAAATCCTCCGGCGGCATGTTCAACAACGCCGCGCAGGTCTGGAACCACACCTTCTACTGGAGCTCCATGAGCCCCAAGGGAGGCGGCGAGCCGAGCGGCAAGTTGGCCGACGCGATCACCAAGGCCTTCGGCTCGTTCGACAAATTCAAGGAAGAATTCAGTAAGTCCGCCGCCGGCAACTTTGGCTCGGGCTGGACCTGGCTGGTGCAGCGCACCGACGGGTCACTGGGCATTGTCAACACCTCCAACGCCGCCACGCCCATTACTGGCAGCGACAAGCCCCTGTTCACCACCGATGTGTGGGAACACGCCTACTACATCGATTACCGCAACGCCCGCCCGAAATACGTCGAGGCGTTCTGGAATCTTGTCAACTGGGACTTTGCGGCGAGCAATCTCGCCTAAGTTCTGGTGTCGGTGAGGAAAAAAGCGGAGCCGGAAACGGTTCCGTTTTTTTTGCTTCAGAGCCGAGTGACACCTACAAACCTGATTATAATCGAGCCCCACTGACAACACCCCCTTCGAATCAACACTCCGATTCTTACTCCCTCCCTGCCTGCAGGGGAGGGTTAGGGTGGGGTTGCTCTTCGTCGGGCCGAAATCAAAAGCCGCACCCCCTCCTGACCTCCCCCTGCTGCGCAGGGGGAGGGACCGATCGTGAGGCTGCGCGCTTTGCTCCCTCCCCTGCGCAGTAGGGGAGGGTTGGGGTGGGGTCGCTCTTCGTCGGGCCAGGATCAAAAGCCGCACCGACCGTGGGGCCACGCGCTACTCCAGCGCCATAACTTGTTCACCCG
>JALYXN010000373.1 GCA_030947085.1 Pseudomonadota bacterium
AGGTGGCAAACTTCATCGCCGTGCACGATGCCGCGATTCACGCCGGCACCGACAGCAATTTCAACGGAGAGCGACCGCGTCCGGCCGGCAAGCGGAAAACCTACCTGACGCCCAATTACCGCTTCGCACCGAAGTCGGGTATCGCCGACTATCTGCTGGCTTTCAACGCAGACGGATCGGAGGCGCACGCATGACTGCTCGACGCGATACCCGATCCAAGGCTGGGAGAAGACTTGCGGCAGAAAGTCCTGAACATGACTTTGCCGGTGCCGAAGGGCGAAACCAGCCAGGGGCTCCATTACGCTTGGGTCCCGCTGATGTTCGACGATAGCCGCTATCGGGTGGCGCCCTCGCGATAAGCCATGCCTGGCGAGCTTCGGAAGGCCGGGATGGAGGAAGTCGATCGCTCGGGTGTTCGGTTTTCGCTTGGTTTCGGTTGCCTGTTTTCGCGAGCTGCTGGCCTGTCTTGCGGTTTTTCCACAACGAGCCGCTTCACGTCCACCGTTGCCTTTCCAGAATACCTTGCGCATAGCGCTTCTTCGGCGTGATCAAGCGCATTCATCGTCAATGACTTGCCCCGTGGATCAGCGCCGGGGACCGCTCCTGACATGGCTGGCGCCGCAACCAAAATAACCAAGCCGGGGAGCAACTATGGATGGCTGCCTGAAAGAGCAAGTGGGTAGCCGATGCCATCTTCGCCAACCGGCTCCGGCTCGAATGGCACTTACTTACAGTAAGCGTAAAAACCTCATTCTTCGTCATCCCTTCGAGGCGCTTTACAACAGCGCAGCGGGTTACGCAGGAATCCAGCGACTTCGGACGTTGCAGGGCCATCGAAGCCGCTGGATCCCCGCGTTCGCGGGGATGACGAGCTTAAGTAAGTGCCCTTCGGCTCCGGCTCCATCGTCCACCACCAGTTTACAAGCGTCGTTTCGATTTCACCCTATAGCGAAGTTGTTCCGCCTAGGCTGATTGGCATTCCAACGCGAGATGGCCATGGCATCCAGGAAAACACTGAAGCTGGCGACCTACAACGTCAACGGTATCGCGACGCGTCTGCCGCATCTGCTCGAGTGGCTGCAAGAAGCGCAGCCCGATATCGTCGCGCTGCAGGAGCTCAAGGCCGTCGATGACGCGTTTCCGGTAGGTGCACTGGAGTCTGCTGGCTACGGCGCGATATGGCAGGGACAGCGTTCGTGGAACGGCGTGGCCCTGCTTGGCCGCGGCGTCGTGCCGGTGGAGAGTCGGCGGGGTCTGCCGGGCGATGCGAAGGACGATCAGAGTCGTTACCTCGAGGCGGCGATCCACGGGATTATCGTCGGCGGCCTTTATCTGCCCAACGGCAATCCCCAGCCCGGTCCTAAATTCGACTACAAGCTCAAATGGATGGCACGTTTGCACAAGCACGCGCAGACGCTGGTCGATTTGGCACACCCGGTGGTGCTGATGGGTGATTTCAATGTCATCCCGACCGATGCGGATGTCTACGACGCGAAGGCCTGGCGCAAGGACGCGTTGATGCAGCCGGAGGTACGCGAAGCGTACGCCGCGCTATTGACACAAGGTTGGACGGACGCGCTGCGCGAGGTGTTCGGCGAGGAGCAGGTCTATACATTCTGGGACTACTTCCGGCAACACGCCGAGCGCGACCGGGGCCTGCGAATCGACCACTTGCTGCTGAACCCGGTGCTGGCCGGACGGCTCACGTCCGTCGGCGTGGACCGCTGGGTTCGCTTGGAGGACAAGGCCAGCGATCACGCGCCCACCTGGATCGAGATCTCGGCACCCAAGGCGGCCGGCCGGCGGCAGCCAGGGAGGTCGGTGGCGCCGGAAGAGGGCGATTGAACCGCGCATTGATTACCACGGTGGCGGCGTAGGTATCTACACATGGACGTCTCGATCTGATCGGTAGTTTCGAGGAGTGCCCGAGCTGATGCAGGTCCAAGCGCTTCCTCCGCGATTCAACCATAAAATTTTTACTTTGCCGCAGGTGCACAGCGCAAGCGCCTCATTCCATCGCGATGCGCGTGCGATGAGCGCGCATGCAGCGTTAGCGACGAGGTCATGGCGACTGGGTGGCTCCCGTGGCAAGGACGCAGTGGCGAGTCGAGCCTGCCCGCGCGACCTCGCCGTTCTTTAACTCGGCA
>JALYXN010000384.1 GCA_030947085.1 Pseudomonadota bacterium
GCCCTTGCCACGGAAATCCGGGGTCAGGATCTCGATCCGGATGTTCGGACTGGCGTGGCGCACGGCGCGGATGCAGCTGGCGAAGTGTTCGGCGCCGCCATCGCGCAGATCGTCGCGATCGACCGAGGTGATCACCACATACTTCAGCCGCATGTCGGCGATGGTTTCGGCCAGTCGCGCCGGTTCCATCGGATCGGGCGGCTGTGGGCGGCCGTGGGCGACATCACAGAACGAACAGCGGCGGGTGCAGACCTCACCGAGAATCATGAAGGTGGCGGTGCCCTTGCTGAAACACTCGTGGATGTTCGGGCAGGACGCTTCCTCGCACACGGTCACCAGCGAGCTTTCGCGCAAGCGCGATTTCAGCTGCTGCACGGCGTTGCCCTGCGGCAGCCGCACGCGAATCCACGAAGGCTTGCGCAAAATCGGCACCGCGGTATCGAAACCGGCGCGGTTCAGTGCGATCTTGTCGTTGCCCAGTTGTTTATCAGGCGCGGGGTGTTTATCAGGCGCCGGGTGCTGGTCCACACTCGGTGCACCAGCAACGACGCTGATCGGGATGGTTTTGGACGGGGAGGCGGATGTTTCACTCATCTAGACAACTCAGACCGCTGCGCGAGCGGGTAGTTCGGGGATCAGGGGCGCGGCCGGTTCAGCATCGAACCCGAACTGACGGCAAAACTCGCCGATCAGCACGTCCTCGACGTCCGCCAGCCGCAGCGAACCGATCAAGTCTAGCAGCTGCGTGACCGCCAAACCCTTGTAACCGCAAGGGTTGATACGCTGGAACGGCTCCAGGTCCATGTCCACATTGAAGGCCAGCCCGTGGAAGCTGCAGCCACGTCGCACGCGCAATCCCAGCGCTGCGATCTTGGCCTCGCCGACATACACCCCCGGCGCGCCCTCGCGACGCGCGGCCTCGACGTTCCAGTGCGCCATGGTGTCGATCAACGATTGCTCGATCCGCTTGACCATTTCCCGCACGCCGAGACCGAGCCGGCGCAGGTCGAGCAGCGGGTAGCCTACGATCTGGCCGGGTCCGTGATAGGTCACCTGACCGCCGCGATCGACCGGCAGCACCGGGATATCACCCGCCGCCAGCACGTGTTCCAGCTTGCCCGCCTGACCGAGGGTGAATACTGGATCGTGCTCCAGCAACCACAACTCATCGACGGTGTCGGCGGTGCGGTTATCGGTGAACGCGCTCATCGCTTTCCAGGTCGCTTGGTAGGGCTGGCGACCGAGGCGACGGATCTTCAATGGCCGGGATGGGGGATTCGGGATTCGGGATTCGTTGTTCACGGCCATCGAGCTGCTTTGCGGTACTTCCTGGGGTAAGGCGACGCGGTGGGCGACGGGGCGCACTTGCGTTTTGCGAATCCCGAATCCCAAATCCCGAATCCCTGCTCACATCGTGTAGCGGATATCCGGGCTCTCTCGCAGCGCCGCGTGCGCGGCTTCGTATTGCTCGCGATTTTCGCAGCGAAAGCTGACCGTGACCGAGACATAGTTGCCGGCGCCGGACTGCCGATGCTTCACGCTTTCGTGCAGCACGTGCAGCCCGGCGCGTTCCAGCATCTGCGGCACATGGGTCGGCAGGTTGGCGCTGGCATTGCCCACCGCGGTGATCTCGAACTCACCGGGAAACTGGAAGCCCTTGCCATCCGCTTTCGCCTCGCTGAAGTCGATCGGCTGCATTATTTTGCGCTCGTGCTCGGGGCTGGCGCGGTGGCGTCGGCCTTTTTGTCGCGGTGGAACCACATCAGAATGCTGTCCCACAGGCGCGAGAAAAATCCGCCCTTGGGCGCGTCGTTGATGGCGATCAGCGGCACGCTCTGCACCGGCTTGCCATCCAGCGTGATGCGCAGGGTCCCAACTCGCTGGCCCTTCTTGAACGGAGCGATCAGCGTGGACGGAATATCCATGGTCGCCTTGAGCTTGTCGTACTCGCCGCGCTTGACCGTGACCAACACGTTCTCGGTGACACCGAGCGGAAGCGTGTTCGCGGCGCCCTTCCACAGCCGCGGCGTGGCCAGCGGCTTGCTGGCGTCATACAGCTTGTGGGTTTCGTAGAAACGGAAGCCGTAGTTGAGCAGCGCCATGGCCGAATTGGCCCGCGCCGGCTCGCTGCTGGCACCCATCACGATGGCGATCATGCGCGATTCGCCCTGCTTGGCCGATGCGGCCAGGCAATAGCCGGCGGCCGAGGTGTGGCCGGTCTTGATGCCATCGACGCTGGGGTCACGCCACAGCAAGGTATTGCGGTTGTGCTGCTTGATCCCGTTCCACTCGAACTCCTTCACCGCCGAGATGGCGTAGTCCCTGGGGAAATCGTGGATCAATGCGCGCGACAGAATCGCGATGTCGTGCGCGGTCGTGTAGTGGTTGGCGATCGGATAACCCGACGCATTCTCGAAGTTTGAATTGACCATGCCAAGTTGCTTGGCGTAGGCGTTCATCAGGCCGGCAAAGGAACCTTCCGAACCGGCGGTATGCTCAGCCAGCGCAATGGCGGCATCGTTGCCGGACTGGATGATCATGCCGTAGAGCAGGTCTTTCAGCGGCACCTGACTGTTGAGCTTGAGGAAGCTGGTGGAACCGTCGGTTCCGGCACCGCCGCCGCGCCAGGCGTGTTCGCTGATGGTGACCGGATCGGTCATGTGAATCTTGCCGTTGGCCACTTCGGCCGAGACCACGTAGTCGGTCATGATCTTGGTGATCGAGGCCGGCTCGACGCGCATGTCCGGCTCCTTGCTGGCCAGGATCTGCCCGGTGGCGTAATCCATCAGCACCCAGCTTTTGCCATCGACATCCGGCGGCGGCGGCACCGGGGCGTCCGGCACGGTGGGGCGAGGTACCGGCGACGGGTGCGGTGGGGTTTGAGCGACGGCTGCGCCGATAAGCATGACGGCGGCAAAGGGAATCAGGGTGCGGCGGAAAAAATTCATCGTGTCAGTCAATCCAGTCTCTAGAAATGCCGGCTATGCAAGGGCCGACAAGGGGGAAAAGGGGGAGCAAATCCGGCTCAGTCTACCGCGACCCGCGGTCTCGGCAGACCCATGCGCTCAATCCGGTCGCTGACCTCATCGGCGCGATTCACATTGGCCAGCGGCCCGATACGCACTCGATGGACCGACTGGCCGTTGACCACCACGTCGCTCAACTGGACCTCACCCAGATGGGCCTGGCGCAAACGCAGGGCCAGCCGATGCGCATTGCCGGCGTCGGAAAACGCGCCTATCTGCAAGAAAATACCCGACTGCGCGTCTTGGACCACGGGCGTGCGCGCCGGTTCCGGTGCCGCATGGGATGGGTCAATGCCGACCACTTCGACCTGGCCGGTGCCCTTGGGCCAGATGCCGATTTTTACCGCGGCCGCAAACGAAAGATCGATCAGCCGACCGTCGTGAAACGGACCGCGATCATTGATCCGCACGATCACGCTTTTGCCGTTCTGAAGATTGGTCACCCGCGCGTAACTGGGCAACGGCAGCGTGGTGCTGGCGGCGCTGAACTTGTACATGTCATAGGTTTCGAGGCTGGAGGTCTTGTAGCCATGAAACTTGTTGCCATAAAAAGAGGCAATACCGCGCTCGTCATACCCTCGCGCCGAAGGCCGCACCGCATAACTGGTGCCGTCGACGGAATACGGCGATTTGTTGCCATACAACGAAAGGGGCTCCACCTTCGGGACCGGCTCGACCAGCTCGCTGACATCAAGCTCGACCGTGGGCACGCTGTCGCTGTTGTCACGATAGCGACTGCTCTGCGGCTTACTCAGGTCATCCTGAAAACTGTCTGGTTGCCGATCGCCGCGACTGACGTGCTGGCCGGATACCGTCCGCGCTGCGGCGCGGCCATGGCTGGCCCGGGTGTTCGAGGTGCCGCAGCCGGCGAGCAGCGACATCGACAGCAGCAGGCCGGCAACCGCGGCGCGCCTCATTGTGCGCTGTCCGCCCCGGCCGCGATGGCATCGGCCAGCTGATTGACCGACATCGCATAGAGCGGACTGCGGTTGTAACGCGTGATCACGTAGAAATTCTGGAAGGTGAACCAGAACTCCGGGCCGTTCGGGCCGTCCAATG
>JALYXN010000391.1 GCA_030947085.1 Pseudomonadota bacterium
AGCGAACCCAACCCACCGGCAAGCGTCACTTCCGACACAAGCGTCGGCGGGTCGAGCCGGACATTGGCGCCTGAATAGCGGATGTTCGATGCCCAGCCGTTGTACAAGAGTTACGGTCATGTCCGACAACCTGCAGCGAAATGGAGCTACAAGTATGTACCGAAGTGATCGCCCTGAAATATATGAGCCAAGACGAAGGCGCTAACTCACGCTTAAAAAATCCGGCATGCCTGCGAGGCGCTTTATAGCAGCAAAGCTAGTCACCCATGAAGCAGTCACGTCGAGCGTTGACTGGCTCTCGAAATCGCTTGGTCCCGCCTTCGCAGGAACAACGAGCTTAAGTAAGTACCATTCGTTGCCAAAAAGAAAATCGCGGAAGCCCCGCATCGGCGACTTCCGCAATCGTCAGCTACGTTGCATCAGCCGCCGTTGCTATCTGGCTTCATCGAGTCATCGTTTGTCGAGTCGTGCTTCATCGAATCGTTTTTCATCGAATCGTGCTTCATGGAGTGGTGCTTCTTCGAGTGGTGCTTCATCGAGCCCTTGTTCGTCGAGTTGTGCGTCATCGAATTGTTATTCATGGAGTCATGCTTCATGGAGTTTTGACCCATGGAATCCTGACCCATGGAGCCATGCTTCATCGAATCCTGCGACGTAGCGGTGGTGGAACTGTGTGCCATTCCGCCCTGATGGCCCATGGTGTCCTGCGCGGATGCAGAAGTGGCGGCAAAGCCGCAGGCCATGGCGGCAATAACAAGCGTTGCAATGCGTGCGTTCATGAAAAGCTCCTGAAAATGGGGTGAGGGATAGAGGTTACTTCTGCCTCCACAACTGATTTCGTCTCCGGCGCGCCGAGGGTTACTTTCAATATCCGGTGCGCGCCAAACCGGAAATCAAGCTCTGAGATCGTCGAATTCCTGATGCCTTTTCATCCAGCTCGCCACATAGGAGCAAGCAGGAACGACCGTCCAACCTTCGCTGCGCGCCTTAGTGAGTGCCGCCCGGGTCAAGCAAGATGCGATACCTCGCCCGCCCACCACAGCCGGCACGCCGGTATGCGTCATGGTCATCACATCGCCATCGAGGCTGTAGTCGAGAACGCACAGTTGATCGTCCATGCAGGTTTCAAAACGGTGGGCAGAGGAGTTGTGCTCGATGATTAACGCCATGTGGACTCCTGATTGGCGTGATAGCAGATTATATGTACCGCGCACGCAAATCGGTGTGAAGTAATCCTGAACGTCTCTTCGCGCCACCTGCATGATCCGCACTGCATAGTGAAAGTTCACGTTTCCCAAGCAGGAGTCACTCTATGAAAAAGTCTGCATCTGCACATTGGTCCGGCAGCATCAAGGAAGGTCAGGGCACGATCTCGACTGAAACCGGCGCGCTGCGCGAGGCACCGTACGGTTTCAAATCCCGTTTCGAGGATGGCCCGGGCACCAACCCGGAAGAACTGATTGGCGCAGCGCATGCCGGCTGCTACTCCATGGCCCTGTCGCTTGGCCTGGGCGACGCCGGACTGACGGCCGACAGCATCGACACCAAGGCGGTGGTCACGCTGGACAAGGACGGCGATGGTTTTTCCATCACCGCCGTCCATCTGACCTGCAAGGCGAAAGTCCCGGGCGCGGATGCGGCCACTTTCGACAAGATCGCGCAGGCAACCAAGCAGGGCTGTCCGGTATCGAAGGTGCTCAAGGCGACCATCACGCTGGAGGCAACCCTCGAAAGCTGAGTCCACGGTATCAGCGGCGCGGGTTTATCCCGCGCCCCCGATACGATCTCCCGTAGACTTCGCGTCATGCCAATACCAGCGCGTATGCTCGGCCGCTTTGTAAGAGACCCATTGGGTCCCTTCCGTGGAGTAATCCGGCACTGGGTGTTGAGCGCTTTCCCGCGTGCCGAAAAGGGTGGCCTCGACTACGACCATCCGCACGGCGATCCCGGCCTGTTTGGACCGGATAGCGCGACATGGCGTGTGCATTCGGATTTCCCCGGCATGCTCGCTGGTGGACTCGCCGCACTGACCCTGCAAACGCTGCACCCGCTGGCATTGGCCGGGGTCTGGGACCACTCCAATTTTCGCGGTGATCTGGTCGGACGCCTGCGTCGTACCACGGCTTTCGTCGGCGGCACGACTTACGCGCCACGTGAACAAACCGAGCAACTGATCGCGCATGTGCGACAGATACATACGCACGTCAGCGGTCAGGCGGAGGACGGTCGCCCCTATTCGGCCAGTGACCCGCATCTGCTGACCTGGGTTCATGTCACCGAAGCCTACAGTTTTCTGCAGGGCTATCGCCGCTATAGCCATGTCGTGATGCCGGCTGGCGCGGCGGATCGCTATTACGACGAGGTCAGACGGATCGCCGAGGCGCTCGGCGCGGCCGACGTGCCTCGCTCCGAAAGCGAAGTCGACGACTACTTCCGGCGCATCCAGCCCGAGTTGGCCTTTACCGAACGCTCGCGCGTCGTGCTGGAACTGCTATCCCGGGTGCGCTTGCCGGTGCCAGCGGCTGGCCTGTCACGCGATCTGTTTCTGCTGGCCGGCACCGCGCTGCTGCCGGATTGGGCCATAACACTGCTGGGCCATCCACCGGGGCGTCAGCGCCAGGCGAGCATCGCGGCACGCGCGTTGTGGACGATTGCACCGGTTTTCCGTGCCGCGCTGGCAGACGGCATCGCCAGCCGCGCCTGCCGACGCGTGGATCTGCCACCGGAACAACTGCAGCACTGGCGCTGAGGCGACGGTTCAAACACGAGCACCGGCCCGTGGCGTCGGCATTGACAGCGACCGCCTATCGGCTAACTTCGACAGACAACGTCAGCCAGGGGCGCCAGTGGCAACACTCATTCCGACCCGCAACAGCTGCCTGCCGCGCATGACCGGCGGCGAGAAACGCGTTTCCGAACGGCTGGAACAGAAGCTCGAGGACGACTACCTGCTGTGGTACGACGTACCGGTCGGGCTAAAGCAGCGCCACCCGGACTTCGTGGTGTTCCATCCACGCCGTGGCCTGCTGGTGCTGGAGGTGAAGGACTGGAAAGCGGACACCATCCGCCACGCCGACAGCACCCAGTTCACCCTGGTGACCGAACGCGGCCTGGTCAAGGAAAACAACCCCTTGTTGCAGGCACGTGCCTACGCGCTGGAAATCGGCGTGGTGCTGGAGCGCGACCCGGCGCTGCGGCATCCGGAAGGCTCGCGCCATGTCGGCAAGCTGATCATGCCGTGGGCCTGGGGCGTGGTGCTGGCGAACGTTACCCGCAAGCAATTCAACGAAGGCGCGCTGGGCGATGTCCTGCCCG
>JALYXN010000409.1 GCA_030947085.1 Pseudomonadota bacterium
TCATCGGCAGTCGGTGCACGGTGTCGCCCACCTGCACCTCGATCGGCATCGGGAACGGCTTGCCGTGCTCGGTCACCCAGTGCAATTTCAACGTGTCGCCATCGCGCTGTTGTTCCAGCCGCGGCAGCGCCGCATCGCGCAGGTAGACATCGAAGAACCAGCCCAGGTCATGGCCGGTTACTTTATTGACGATGGCGATGTAATCGTCAGTGCTGGCGTAGCGCGGGCTGAAGTTACCCGGTTTCGGATCCGCACGGCCATACACCAGCAAGCGAAGGCTGTCGAAAAAGTCCTTGTCGCCGATCAGCTGGCGCAGCGAGTGCAGCATCAGCGCACCCTTGTTGTAGATGTCCTGTGCGGGCCCGGACTTTTCGTCGTAGACCTGCTCCTCGGTCTTGCTGCTGCCGGAAACGATCGGATGCTGGTTGCGTACCTTCAGGCGCAGATCGTGCAGCCAGCCGAAGTAGTCCCTGTCGCCCGCGAGATACTGGCTGTAAAGCGGCTGCATGTACGTGCCGAATGCTTCGTGCAGCCACATGTCGTCCCAGTCGGCATTGGTGACCTGGTTGCCAAACCACTCGTGGGCAAATTCGTGCTGCAACAACTGGTCAAAACCGTAGCCGTCCTGGCGGAAGCCGTTGCCGTAGGCGTTAATGGTTTGATGTTCCATGCCCAGGTGCGGCGTTTCGACCACGCCCATTTTCTCGTCGCCAAACGGATACGGACCGATCTCCTGCTCGAAGAAGTCCAGCATCCGCGGGAAGCTGGCGAACAATTTCTTGGCCTGTTTTTCTTGTCCGTGCAGATACCAGAACTGCATCGGGATGGTGTTGCCGTAACGACTGGCGTAGCTGGCCTTCAGCTCGTCGAACGGTCCCACGTTGATGGTGATGGCGTAGGTGTCGGGGTGCTTGATGCGCCAGTGCCAGGTACGCGTGGCGCCCTCGCCGGTGATGCCGATCAGCACGCCGTTGCCCGGCGCTGCCAGCGCCTTGGGAATGGTCACAAAGGTATCGACGACATCGGGTTCGCCACGGGGCTGGTCGATGCACGGCCAGAACAGGTCGCAGCCTTCGCCTTCGACCGCGCTGGCGATCCAGGGCTGGCCATCGTCGGTGTGGCTCCAGACGAAACCGCCCTTCCATGGCGCATGTTCCGCCACGTGTGGCTTGCCGCGGTAACGCACGTTGACCCGCACGCTGGCGCCGGTGGCCAGCGCTTTGGCCAGGTGAATGCGCAGGCGGCCGTCCGGATTGCTCCAGGCGTCGCTGGCCAGCGGTTTGCCGTCGACCGCGATATGACTGATCGGCAGGTTGCGGTCCAGGTCCAGCAACACGACGTCGGTGGCTGCCTTAGCGGTGAAGGTCAGCGTGGCGTTGCCGTCGAGGCTCTGGTTCGCCGGGTCGATCGACCAATGCAGTTCGGCATGATCAAAATGCACCCGCGCCTGCTCGGCCGGCATCACGCCACCGGAGTTGAGCGTCTGCGCAGTCAGCGCCGGCTGCGTCGCGGCGTGGACGTCGGCGCTGGTGACCGTGAGGCCCAAGGCGATAGCGAGGGCGAGCAGTGGCAAGCGAAACGACATGGCGAACTTCCGGCAGGATGAACCTGCAAGCATGCGGCTTTTCAGCGTTGCGGGACAACGCCAGAAGTCATGCCCATGCATGCACGTCAAACTAAATTAGCTGGCGTAGCGCTGCTGCAGAAATGCGAATACCGCACGCAACCCCATCGCCTCGCCGCCGCGCGGACGGCCAGGACGATCGCTGTCGTTCCAGGCGTAAGTATCCAAATGCAGCCAGGGCAGGTCATCGGGGACAAACCGCTGCAGATACAACGCCGCGGTGATCGCGCCGGCGTGGCGCGAGGCCGGGCTGTTGGTGAAGTCGGCCACGGAGGAATCGAGCATGCGCTGGTACGGCTGCCACAGCGGCATTTGCCACAACGGATCACTGACCGCACGCCCCGCCGCCAGCACGCCGCTGGCGAGCGTGTCGTCGTTGGCGAACAGCGCCGGCAGATCCGGCCCCAGCGCCACGCGTGCGGCGCCGGTGAGGGTGGCGAAATCGATGATCAGTTCGGGTTTCTGCTCGGCGCCGTACGCCAGCGCATCGCACAACACCAGGCGACCTTCGGCATCGGTATTGTCGATCTCGACGCTGAGGCCGGCGCGCGTGGTCACCACATCGCCCGGACGCAAGGCGTTGCCCGCCACCGCGTTCTCCACCGCGGGAACCAGCAGGCTCAGCCGCACCGGCAGCTTGGCCGACATGATCAGTCCGGCCAGCGCGATCGCATGCGCGGCGCCGCCCATGTCCTTTTTCATGTTGCGCATGCCGTCGCCGCCCTTGAGGTTCAGGCCGCCGGTGTCGAAGCACACGCCTTTGCCGACCACCACCAGCTTCGGGTCGCTGGCCTTGCCCCAGACCAGCTCGATCAGGCGCGGTTCGCGATGGCTGGCGCGGCCGACCGCGTGGATGGTGGGGAAGTTGGCTTTCAGCAATTCATCACCGACCCAATGGCGCACCTTGGCCTGGTGCTGCTTGCCCAGCTTCCTGATCGCTTCGCCAATCTCCTTCGGTCCCAGGTCCTCGGTCGGCGTATTGACCAGGTCGCGCACACGGGCGGTCGCTTCCACCAGCGGGGTGAGTTGCTTCAGATCGCTCGCAGATACAGCCAGCCTCGCCGGCGCGCGCTTCGGTTTGCGATAGCGGTTGAATTGATAGGCGCCCAACGCCCAGCCAAGCGCCGCCGGCAGCGCATCGGTCAGCACGCTCTCATCGGCAAGGTGGTAATCGCCTTCGGGCAGGCTGCACGGAAGCGCCGCCAGCGAAGCCAGCGGCTCATGCGCGTCGATGCCGACCAGCACGCGAACCAGTTTGCCCGCGGCATCATTGAGCAGCACGAGGCTGCCGGCGGCGGCGGTGAAACCGTTGTCGCCCAGCCATCGGCGCTGCGGTGCGCTGAGTCGGCGGCGACAGGCGGCGAGATGGGTGCGGTCGACGGTTTCGATGGCGATGCTGCGACGGTTGGCGGCGTTGCGCTCGATCAATGCGGACATGCGGTTTCCTTGGTGCCGGGGACGCGCTGAGAGGTATCAGCAAGCGTCGGGTTAATCATGCATCGTGGCCCATGATGGGATGTTGCGCATCGAGCCAGTCGGCGAGCGCGGCCATGTCGGGCAGGTCCAGCTCGGGCGCTGGCCCCAGTTCCTCCGGCCACGGCCGACGGTCGCGATTGATCCATGCCGTATGCAGGCCGGCATCGCGGGCGCCGATGACATCCATGTACGGATCGTCGCCCACATGCAGTATGTGCTCGGGCTCCACGCCCAGAAGCTCGGCCGCGGCCAGAAAAATCCGCACGTCGGGCTTGGCCACGCCGCGGTCGCGGGCGCTGACATGATGCACGAAGTGCGCATGGATGCCGATGCGTTCCAGGTCGGCGTTGCCGTTGGTCAGGCTGGCCACCGGCCAGCGCGCGGTGATCCGCTGCAAGGCCGGCAGGCTGTCCGGGTAAAGCTCCACCTTGTTGCGCGCGGCGAAGTAGATCTCCCACAGCGCTTCGATCGGCGCGGCCTCGACCCCGCAGCTGTCGAACGCGTGCTGCAATGTCAGCTGACGCTGGGTGGTGAAATCGTGGGCCAGGTCGTGCCGCTGGATTGCCATGCGGGCGCGCAATTGGCGCATGGCGTTAATGGGCCAGGCACGGGCGACCTCGGGATGGTGTTGCCACAGCCAGTCATCGACCGCCTGATCGGCGCGTTCCAGCGCCGGGAGTATCGGCCACAAGGTGTCGTCGAGGTCGAGGGTTAGCGCCTGGATGGCTACTTCCGGCATGACTCAGCGATTGACGCGCAGGCTCTGACCGAGCTGGATGGTGTTGCCGCTGATGTGGTTCCACTCGCGCAATTGCGACACTTTCACCGCACGGCGCCGGGCGATCGACGACAGCGTGTCGCCCTTGACCACCTTGTAGCTACCGCCGGCGCGGGTGGCGCTGCCCTGCACGGCATCGGCAGTGACCTGGCCGAACGTGCTGCCGCTGGCCGGCTCGCTGACCGTGGTGGCCGAGGCGGTGGCGTTGGCGACGCTGCTGACGGTGACGTTGGCGACGCTGCCGGCGACCTTGTTGATACGGGCCGTTTCCTTCGCTTCTTCCTGTCGATTGGCCAACGCCCGCTTCGCCGCGATGGTGTCAGGCGAGGTCGGCGCGACCGCTACACGCGCGGCATAGGTGGCGCCGGGTGCCGATATCGGCGTGCCGACATGGCGGGGGCGGGCGCCCACTTCGGCCAGAATGCCAGCGCGGCGCGAGGCGTCCAGCGCCACCAGCGCCGGGCTGTCCGAGTACGGCAGCACCGCATGCTTGTGCATCGCGGCCTTGGCCGGTTCGGTCTGCATGAAGTCCAGAAACGCCTGCACCGCCGCGGCCTTCGGACTGGTCGGGTTGGTGACCAGATACAGCGTGGTGAACAACGGATAGCTGCCATCGGCCACGTTGGCCACAGTGGCCGGCTTGCCATTGATCGGGATCGCCTTGAGCTTGCTGTTGCCGCTGATGCTGGTCAGCGTGGCCACGCCCAGTCCGTTCGGATTGAGTGAGACGCCTTCCTCCAGCTTGCGCATGTTGACGTACAGGCGCGGCGCGGCCACCGGCTGATTGCCGCGGCCGAACAGCAGGCTGCGCAGGCTGTATTCCACGCCGTCGCCGGGGCTGGCCACCGCATAGACGTTGATCGGCGCGTCGCTGCCGCCGACCTCACTCCAGTTGTGGATCTTGCCGTAGTAGATGTCATGCACCTGTTTCAGCGTGAGGCCGTGCACCGGGTTCGACGCATTAGCGATGATCACCAGCGCATCCCACGCCACCGGTGTGAACGTCAGCCGGGAGTTCTGCAAGCTGTCATCGGCCGGCCGCGCCGCGCCGGCGATATCGGCGGTGCCACCGGCGACGCCATCAATGCCCGAGGCGGTATTGAACGGCTGCAGCTCAATATGACCGTGTCCGGTGGCCTCCCATGCTTGCGCCACTTCGTTCACCACCCCGTTGGCGGTCGCCACGTCACCGCGCCAGATCAGGGTGGGTCCCTTGGATGCCGCATGCTTTTTGGCATGGGTTCGGGCAAGGGCAGCGGGGCTGATCAGACAGACCCCGATCAGGGCGAATGACAGCAAACGGGCAAGACGTACGAACATGTGGTGAAGAACCCCGGGAAGAAATTGAGAACACGACAGCGGATTATGCCGCCTGAGTACCCAGTGTGGGTGAATGCAGTCAGGGTATTTCATCGGCCTGAATGCAGAACATCAAGCACTTTCACGAGTCTGCGTGACGAGCGTGCGTCAGGTTGTGCGCCACCGCACGGCCTGGTCGAGGTCACCGCGGACGTCGAAATACGCATCGCGCACCGACACCCGGGTGCGGGTGGAAATGTTCACCACCGCCGGGGTTACCCGGGTCAGCATCGGTGCCAGTGACGGCATCGGCTGGCCGTCGATCG
>JALYXN010000414.1 GCA_030947085.1 Pseudomonadota bacterium
ATCGATGGCCGCATCGCGCCAAGCCACGGCAAGGCCAGCGTGCTCAGGCCGAAGATCACCAACAGCACGATCGCCGCGGAGAGGTCAAGCTGCCCGACTCCGAACCAGCGACCCAGTATCAGCGGCATTGCGGCGGTCAGTACGGTGCGCGCGCCTTCCAGCCAGTACGCGACGCGGCGGCTCTCCATCAGTGCACCGATCACGCACAGGCTCGTCACCATGTATAGCGCGTAGGCCAGCAGTGTGCCGAACCTCGCATGTGCCGTAAGCCCGAGAAAGTGCGTGGTCATGCCCAGCAACAACGCAAACTGGAGCAAGCAATAGGTGACCAGCGCCGCCGGCATCGGCGGGTTGAAGGTTTCACGGCCGATGTCGTAATCCGGCCTCGGGTAGCGCGCCGCCACATCGGCTGGTCGCCAGCCCGGCGGACGAAACCAGATCTGCAACTTGTCGCGCCAGCGCATCGCGCAATGCGCCTCCACCGCCGTAGCCCAGTACACCTTGATGTTCGCCCACAGCGGATTCCAGCTGCGCTAGGGCGAGCGGGTGCCGTACACCGGGCGATCGCTGTCATCCTCCCCGATAAAGGTACCGAACAGGCGATCCCACAGAATCAGGATGCCGCCGTAATTGTGATCGAGGTATGAGTCGTTGGTGGCGTGATGTGCCCGATGATTGGATGGCGAACAAAACACCCGGTCGAACCAGCCCGCACGTTTGCCCGGTACCGGGCAGTCAGAGCATTCACGCACGCCACTGCTGGGAACACCGGACCCATCATAGCGACGCGCCACCCCCGGATGGCGCGGGCCGTCGTCACGCCATGGGCCCTAGAATTTCAACGTCCCGGTCAGCATCACCGCCCGCGGGGCGCCGGGCAGCAAGGTCTGGAAGGTTCCGTCGGGATCGTTGGCGACAAAACCGTTGGAGCCGATCGTGGCGAAGTAGCGCTTGTCGGTGAGATTGGTGATGTTGAGGGCCAGGGTCAGGTCCCTGGCAAAGCCTAGATGACCGAAGTCATAGGCGGCCTCGGCATTGGCCACCCAGAACGAAGGCACCGAGGCATCGTTGGTGTAGGTGTAATAGCGCTTGCCGGTGTAGTTGGCCGACAGGCGCAGATCCCAGGCACCGGGAGTCCAGGCCAATTGAGTGGAGAACAGCTGCTTCGGGCTGTCGACCACCGTTTTGCCCTTGGTTGGCACGACGGCGGTGCCGTTAAGGTAGTCGGAGTCGTAGCGTGAGCGGTTGTACGACAGCGAGTTGGACCAGCGCAGCGCCGGGGTCAGCTTGATATTTACCGCCAACTCGGCACCACGGCTGCTTACCGAGCCCACGTTGGCGTACGCCGCCGGGCATCCCACGATGCCCGAGCACTGCGAAATCACCAGCAGGCGGTTGTCGAACTTGACGTCGTAAAAAGCCAGCGAGGCCTGATAGCTGTCGGTGATGCGACGCAGCCCGCCCTCGAACGTGCGCGACTGCTCCGGCTTGAGGCCTCTGCCGAACAGATCGAACGCGACCTGGGTGGTGGCGAGCGGGCCGGTGATGCCGGCCTGATAGGCGGCAATGTTTCTGGCGTAGGAGCCGAATAGTTCGTTGCCGCCGCCAAGCTGGTAGCTAGCACCCACCTGCGGCAGGAAGTTTTTCTTCGCAGTGAGGCTGCCGTCGGCATAGCTGCCGGCCGTACCGTAACTGAGCGTGCCGGGTACCGCCGATGCAGTCACCTTGCTGTCGGGCGACTTGAAGCCCACGTCCACCGCCAGGCGATCGTCAAGCAACTTGAAGCTGTCCTGCAGGTAGAACTGCCGCGTCGTGGTTTCGTAGTGCTGGTAAAACTGACGGATGTCCGGATCGCGCAGAAAGAAGCTGTCATTCAGCGGACCGGTGATGTAGTAGTAGTTGCGCTGCACGTTGTGGTTGCTGTCTTCGTACCAGAAACCTGCTTCCAGATGATGGCTGCCGATATCCCAGCTCAACGCCGCGGTGATGCCGCCACGATCGATGCCGTACTCCGTAGTGCGGATCGAAATCGGGGTCTGCCGGGTGGTACCCGGGTACGACGGCACGTACGGCGTGAACCAGTGACCCTGGCCGCGATCATTGTGATAGTAAGTGGTGGCCTTCAGCCTCACGTCCTGGCTCAGTGCGAAGTCGCCGAACACGCTGGCCACGGTGTCGTCGCGCAGGCCACGCGCGTCGTAGTAGGCATCATCCACGGTTTGCACATTGCCGTCGGACACCGTACCGGCGCTCTGGTATTGGTTGGCTACGCGCACGGCGCGCGCCCAGTCGGGGCGGAAGTTGTCCCAGTTCCAGCCATTGCGACGCTGCAGCGCCAGCGCCATGTCCTGGTAGTCGTTCTCGTCGCGGCTGGAGGTGGTCAGCAATGCACCGATGTGGTTGTCGCCAAAATCGTAGATCGCCTTGCCGTTGAACTGGCGCTGGGTCTGGTTGCCATCGCCTTTCCACTTGTCCACATCGTAGTAAGCACCGGACAGATACATGGCAAAACCGTTGTGGTCGCCTGTATCCAGCCGCGCATAGCTGCGTCGCAGGCTGTCGCTGCCAAAACCCTGCGATACGGTGACGCCGTATGCCGGCAACGGATCGGACGAATAGAACTGCACCGTACCGCCCAGGTCGCTAGTGGAGGCCGTGCCCAGCGCACCGATACCTTCGGCGAGCTCGGCGCCATCGAGGTTTTCGGCAATCAAGGCGCGGCTGATGTGCAGGCCGTTCTGGTTGCCGTAGCTCATATCGCCCAGCGGAATGCCGTCGAGTGTGAAGCCCAAACGGTTCTGATTGAAGCCGCGCAGGCTGATGCGGGTGGACCATTCGTAATTGCCAAACGGATCCGCCGACTCGAAGTGCACGCCGGGCTTGCCCTGCAACACCTTCAGCGGGCTGCTTCCCGGCGGCAGGATTTTCGCGTCCTCTGCCGTGATGCGCTGCACCTGACGCGACTGGCCCTGGCCGATCACCGAGACCGCATCAAGCGTCTTGACCTTGTCCTTGCTGTCGTCGACATTGGCGTCGACAGCTGCCACGTGCGGCGTATCTGTGTTGCCAGCATGTGCGGGCACGCCGTGCAGCAC
>JALYXN010000465.1 GCA_030947085.1 Pseudomonadota bacterium
CCCTCATGTCAGAGAAAAAGCCTGAAGACATTCCGGCCCCTGGGTTCATCAGCGTGACCGACACCTCGCTCAGTCGGCGAAATTTTCTGCAGATGGTAGGTATTACCGGCGCGGTCTCGGGACTAGGGTTGCCGCTGGCGGGGCATGCGGTGGCTGCCGCCGCGATCACCCAGGCAGCTGCCGAGTCAGACGGAACCATGACCGTGCAGATGAAGGTCAACGGCAAATCGCAATCGCTCAAGGTCGATCCACGCACCACCTTGCTGGACGGCCTGCGCGATCATCTGCAACTGACCGGTACCAAGAAGGGTTGCGATCATGGGCAGTGCGGCGCCTGCACGGTGCACGTCAACGGCCGCCGGGTGAACTCCTGCCTCAGCCTGGTGGCGATGCACGAGGGTGACGAGATCACCACACTCGAGGGGCTGGGCCGACCCGGGAACCTCAGTCCGATGCAGCAGGCGTTTGTCGACCATGACGGCTACCAGTGCGGCTACTGCACCTCGGGCCAGATCATGTCAGCTACCGCGATGTTGAAGGAGCCGATCGGCCCTGCCGATGCCGACGTCAAGGAAGCGATGAGCGGCAACATCTGTCGCTGCGGCGCCTACACCAACATCCTCACGGCCATCCAGCAGGTCCGCAAAGCCCAGGGAGTTGCATGATGGAACCGTTTGCCTTTGAACGCGCCAGCAGCGCCAAACAGGCCATCGCTGCCGGCGCGCGCGCCAGTACCGCGCAGCAAGGTGCCGAGGTGCGTTTCGTCGCCGGCGGCACCACCTTGCTTGACCTGATGAAGCTCAACGTGGAGCGACCACGGCAGGTGGTCGATATCAATCACCTGCCCCTGGCGCAGATCGAGAAGCTGCCCGACGGCGGGCTCAGGATGGGCGCACTGGTGCGCAATGCCGACCTTGCCAACCATCCCGACGTCAAGCGCGATTATGCGGTGCTGTCGCAGGCATTGCTGGCGGGCGCCTCGGCCCAGCTGCGCAATATGGCGACCACCAGCGGCAACCTGCTGCAACGCACCCGCTGCGTGTATTTCCGCGATACCCACATGCCATGCAACAAGCGCGAACCGGGCAGCGGTTGTTCGGCCATCGATGGCTTCAACCGGAACCTGGCCGTGCTGGGGACCAGCAAGCAGTGCATCGCCAGCAATCCGTCGGACATGAATGTGGCACTGACCGCGCTGGAGGCCAGCGTGGTGATCCATGGTGTCAATGGCGAGCGTACGGTGCCGATCGGCGAATTCTTCCTGCTCCCCGGCGATACGCCGCAAAACGAAACCGTGATGCAACCGGGCGACCTGATCACTCATGTCACCCTGCCACCCCCTCGCGCGGGGGCACGTTCGCATTACCTCAAGCTGCGCGACCGTGCTTCTTACGAATTTGCGCTGGCTTCGGCCGCCGTCGTGCTGCGCGTCGATGGGGGCACTATTGCGCATGCCCGGGTCGCGATGGGCGGTGTAGGCACGCGCCCCTGGCGCTCACCGGAGGCCGAACAAGCGCTCATTGGCAAACCGGCCAATGCGTCTACCTTCGCCGCCGCCGCCGCGGTCGCCCTGCATCATGCGCAGCCGCAGAGCGAAAACGGTTTCAAGATCGAACTCGCCAGACGCTGCGTTGCCAGCGCCCTGACCACCGCCGCCGCGGTCTGAACGTACCGCTCAGCGAGGAGACGAACATGTCCCAGGACTCCACCATGAAGGACGCCAAGGTGACGCCACTCACGCCCGTCGGCAAGGCCACTTCACGCGTCGATGGCCCGCTGAAAGTCAGCGGTACCGCCCGCTACAGCTCCGACTTCCACTTCCCCGGCCTGCTTTACGCCGTGCCGGTCGGGGCGACGGTAGCTACTGGCAAGGTCGCCGCGATCGACACCTCGACCGCCGACAAGATGCCAGGCGTGCGCAAGATCTACACCCACGAAAATGTGGGCAAGTTGTACCCGTTGCCGAAATCGAGCCAGGGCATGATCGACGAGCGCCGCCCTCCGCTGGACGACACCACCGTGCGCTATTACGGCCAGTACGTGGCTCTGGTGGTTGCCGACACCTTTGAACATGCCACCGCGGCCGCCGACAGCCTCAAGGTTACCTACACCGAATCGGGCAAGTCCAACGTCAGCATGTCGCTGAGCGCCGACGAGAAGCCGTCGGTGGATACCACGCGCGGCGATCCCGACAAGGCTTTTGCCTCCGCCGCAGTCAAGGTGGACCAAACCTATAGCACGCCGACGGAAACGCATAACCCGATCGAGCTGCACGCCAGCGTGGCGCAATGGGACGGCAGCCATTTCACGCTGTACGAAACCACCCAGGCGATCATGAACTACCGCACGGTGATGGCGCAGATGCTTGGCGTTCCCGCCGATCACGTGCGGGTGATTACCGAATATCTGGGCTCGGGGTTTGGCGGCAAGCTGTGGCCTTGGTCGCACGCCCTGCTGGCAGCGATGGCGGCACGTGACCTGCACAAACCGATCAAACTGGTGGTCACTCGCGAGATGATGTTTCACGATGTCGGCCATCGCCCCCACACCCAGCAGCGCATGCGCCTGGGCGCAGCAGCCGATGGCCAGCTGGTTTCCCTGCAGCAGGATTTCATCCATACCCGTTCGCGGTTGGGTGACTACAAGGAAGACTGTGGCGAGGCCACCGGTTTCCTTTACAGCACCGACAATCTCCGTGTCACCGCAGGCTTTGCCCGCCGCGACATCGGCGTGCCGACCGCCATGCGCGGACCCGGAGCGGTACCCGGCCTGTTCGCCCTGGAGTCGGCGATGGACGAACTGGCGATCGCACTGAAGATGGATCCGGTCCAGCTGCGTCTGCGCAACGAACCGCAAATCGACGAGAAGGAGAACATGCCGTTCTCCTCGCGCCACTTCAAGGAGTGCCTCACCCGCGGCGCCAGCGAGTTCGGCTGGGACCAGCGCAATCCCGCCATCGGGTCCATGCGCAAGGACGGCACGGTACTGGGATGGGGTGTGGCCGGTTGTACCTGGATCGCCGAACGCTTTCCGGCCGAGGTGGCGATCCAGCTCAACGCCGACGGCAGCGTGCGCGTGACCAGCGGTACGCAGGACATCGGCACCGGCACGTATACGGTGATCGCGCAAATGGCCGCCGAGTTGACCGGCGTGGATATCTCCAGGGTCACGGTGGTGATCGGTGACAGTTCGCTGCCGCCCGGGCCGTTGTCGGGCGGCTCGATGGCGACGGCCTCGATGGTTCCCGCACTGTCCGAGGCGACACAGAACGCGGTCGCACAGTTGTTGAAAGCCGCCAGCGCGGAGGACAGCCATTTCGCCGGCGTCGACGTTGCGCAACTCGAGTACGGGCAAGGCCGTGTCCACCGCAAGGGCCAGTCGCCGTCCGATGGCAAGCCATTCGGCGACGTGCTGGCCTCGGCACGCATGAGTCACGTGGAAGGCAAGGGAAAGTCCGAGGGGACCTTCAACCAGAAAAACAAGAAGTTTTCGTCGCATTCGTTCGGCGCCCATTTCGTCGAGATCACCTGGCAACCCGACATTGCCCGGTTACGGGTCAGTCGCGTGGTATCGGTGATCGATGCCGGACGCATCATCAACCCGCTGACCGGTCGCAACCAGATCGAGGGCGCGGTGGTCATGGGGGTCGGCATGGCACTGTTTGAAGAAACCCGCTACGACCATCGCAACGGCAAG
>JALYXN010000468.1 GCA_030947085.1 Pseudomonadota bacterium
AGGAAGCGGGCGTCGAAGCTGGCGTTGTGGGCGGCGAGGGCGTCGTCGCCGATGAAGTCCAGCAGGCGTGGGAGTACCTGCTTTACGGGCGGTGCGTTATCGACCATGCGCTGGGAGATGCCGGTGAGCGCGGATACGAACGAGGGGATGCGCACACCGCAATTGATCAGGGTCACGTAGCGATCGGTCACCACGCCATCGACGATACGCAGGGCGGCCACTTCGGTGATGCGGTCGCCGCCGGCGGCGCTCAGGCCGGTGGTTTCGAAATCGAGCATCACGATGGGTTGGTCGAACAAGACAACTCCGGCGGGTTATGGCTCTTTCAGCGGTAGCCGAAGCATAGCGCCTGCACTGGCGCGGCCTCGGCCAGTCGCCACCGATGACGCGGCTTTTCCTGCAATTGGGCTGAGCCCGCGCGGCATGCAGCCGACGCAGGCCATCGGTTACAATGAAATGGCGCGGCAAGACATCAAACATGTCCCAAGTTTTCTCGGGCGTGGTTTTTGAATCGTCGCAACAGCCTTGGCATACACAGGGCTTGGAGCATCTGCGCGGTGCCCCGCCCGCCGCCGAACTGGCGTGTGTTTTCCGCCGATCCCTCTGTCTTCCAGCAGGCGCCTGCCATGCATATCTTCAAGGTTTTCCAGCTCGAGGCCGCACATCGGCTGCCCCACGTACCCGACGGGCACAAGTGCGCGCGCCTGCACGGTCATTCCTTCCGCATCGAGATTCATGTGGAAGGCGAGCCCGATGCGCAGATGGGCTGGGTGATGGACTTTGCCGATGTGAAAAGTGCTTTTGCGCCGTTATACGATCAGCTGGATCACAACTACCTCAACGACATCAAGGGGCTGGAAAATCCCACCAGTGAAATGCTGGCGCGCTGGATCTGGGTTCGGCTGGAACCGCGGCTGTCCGGGCTGGACAAAGTGGTGGTCCATGAGACCTGCACCTCGGGCGCAAGCTGCAGTCGCGCCAGTTTGTGACGCGACGCCGCATAATCTTTATCGGACGCAAACCACTGTTTTAACTGAATAAATTATTAAACTTTCATGTCCGACGATAAAATATATTGCAATGCAGCAAAGTTGTTGCTAGAGTGCATGCCACTACCCCCAACTTCCGCGAGGAAAACGCCATGACTGAGCAACTCAACAACCAGTTTTTCGCTTTCACCAAGCAGTTCACCGACAGCGCGTTCCAGGCACATACGCTTGCCTTGCAGGGTATGGAGAAGGTCGCCGGGTTGCAGCTGGCAGCGTTTCAGCAGCAGAGCCAGGTGTCGGCCGAGTTTCTTTCCGAGGCGATGGAGGCTCGTGACATCGACAGCCTGCGCGGCTTGTGGGAGAAGGGCAACAACCTGAGCCGCGAGAATGCCGAGCGCACCGTGGCGGTGTCGCAGGAAGTGATGGCGATCACCCAGAAGACGGCCGAGTCGCTGAACTCGCTGGTGCAGGAGCAGCGTCTGGCTGCCAATGACGCCGCTGTCGCGCCGGTGTCTGCCGCGCGCAGCAAGGCTGCCGCCAAGTAATCTGGCACCAAGCTTGCGCTACGTGCTTGAGTAAAATGACGGGGCCGAACTTCGCGTTCGGCCCCGTTTTCGTGTGCTGGCGCAAAAACTTGCGCTCTAGACGAATGGCTTAGGGCCCGGCGTGCAGCTGCCTTTTTAACGAATTCAGCCGATCTCCAGGGCCGCCGACGCTTGTCGGTGCAATCGACCGACTGATATACTTTTACGGATTGGATCGTGGCCCGCAGCTGTTTCGGTGCCGCCTGGTGCAAACCGTGCGGAGAGGTTACGTGCTCAACAGTCTAGCCTCTGGTCGACGTCTCGCTTTACGCATCATGCTGCTGCAGCTTGCTGTAGCTTTGCTGGCTGGTCTTGTTTTTCTGGCGCTGGGGCGCCGCGAAGCAATATCGGCAGCTATGGGTGCGGGCGTCGTGGTACTGGGAACCGCGTTGTTGTCGGCGCGGTTCTTCAGTGGTATCGGCGGCGCGGGTGTGGCGCTGAGCCGCTTGCTGACGGGCATGATCCTGAAATGGATCGTGATTGTCGGCGGGCTGTTCATGATCCTGTTTCAATACAAATTGCCGCCGCTGGCCGCTATTGCGGGGTTGGTGGCTGCTTACGCGGTTTATCTGCTGGCGTTCAGATTCAAGGGTTGACTCATGGCAAGCGAGCCACAAGAAGGCGGACTCACCGAATACATCCAGCACCACCTGACTCACCTCACGCCGCATTCGAGCCAAGGTGGGTTCTGGGCTGTGCACATCGACTCGATCGCCGTGTCGCTGGCACTGGGTCTGCTGTTTTGCCTCTGGTTCTGGCTCAAGGCGCGCAAGGCGACTGCGGGTGTACCGGGCAAGGGGCAGGCGTTTGTCGAGATCATCCTCGAGTTCGTTGATGGTCAGGTCAAGGACGTGTTCCATGGCGACCGTCGCGTATTGGGTCCGCTGGCGCTGACCGTGTTTGTCTGGGTATTCCTGATGAACGCGATGGATCTGCTGCCGGTCGATCTGATTCCGTGGATTACCCAGAATTTAGGCATCGGCCATTTCCGTGCGGTACCCACTGCGGATACCAGTATGACGTTCGCGATGTCGATCACGGTGTTCGTGTTGATCATTTTCTATAGCTTCAAGGCCAAGGGCTTCAGCGGCTACATGAGCGAGATGTTCACCGCGCCGTTTGGCAAGCACCCGTTGCTGTGGCTCCCCAATTTCGCGCTGAACCTGGTCGAGCTGGTGTCCAAGCCGGTGAGCCTGGCGATGCGACTGTTCGGCAACATGTATGCAGGCGAGCTAGTGTTTATGCTGATCGCCGGTTTGTTCAGCGCCGGCGCGGGCTTTGCCGGGTGGGCGTTATATGGTGCCGGCATCATTGGCTATACGGTGTGGGGCATCTTCCACATCCTGATCATCTCGATCCAGGCATTCATCTTCATGGTGCTGACGATTGTGTACATCTCGATGGCGCACGATCACCACTGATCGGCGTGTTCGAATCATTGTTTCAACCGTTTTATCTATTCCAGTTTGAATTTCTCAGGAGACCGTCGTGGAACTCATCACCCAAATTGCTCAAGTCCAGTCCTTCACTGCCATCGCACTGGGCCTGATCATCGGCCTCGGCGCGCTTGGTGCCTGTCTCGGTATCGGCGTCATGGGATCCAAGTTTCTCGAAGCCGCTGCGCGTCAGCCCGAGCTGGTGCCACTGCTGCAGGGCCGCATGTTCCTGCTCGCCGGCCTGATCGACGCCGCGTTCCTGATCGGTGTGGCGCTGGCGATGTACTTCGCGGTGGCCAACCCGCTGCTGTCGAACGTGATGAGCGCGGCGTCCACCGCTGCTGGTCACTAAGCAAGCCGATCCACGGTGCCGCTTCGGCGGCGCCGCATTTTGCAAAGACGCTCCGGCGTCATTGTTCGTGATATTCAGCTTTTACAGGTAACGCAGCGATGCTTCCCAACGGCACTCTGATTGGCGAAATGATTTCGTTCGCCATCCTGATCTGGTTCTGCGTCCACTTTATCTGGCCGCATCTCAACAAGGCCATCGAAGATCGACAGATCAAGATTGCCGAAGGACTCAATGCGGCTGAGCGTGCGCATGCCGAATTGAAGGATGCCGACCAGAAGGTGGCGGCCGAGATCAAGGTGGCGCGTCAGCAGGCTTCGGAGATCATCGACAAGGCGCAGCAGCAGGGCAACCAGATCATCGAAAAGGCACGCGTGGATGCCATCGAAGAGATCAATCGCCTGAAAGCTGCCGCGCAGGACGACATTGCCTCGATGGCGCAGCGTGCCCGCGAACAATTGCGTGAGCAGGTCGGTGCATTGGCCGTGCAAGGTGCCCGCAAGATCGTGCAGCGCGAGATCGATCCGGCGATGCACAAGGCCCTGCTCGACCAGCTCGCGGCAGGCCTTTGATCGATGGCTCAGGCAATCACACTCGCTCGCCCCTACGCCCGCGCCGCTTTTGAAGTGGCGCATGCGGTCGGTTCGCTGGATGCGTGGTCCCAGTGGCTGGCTTTCGCTGGGGCAGTGGCTGCCAATCCGCAGGTTGCCGCATTCGGCAACGACCCGCGGGTGACCGCAACCCAGCTGGTGGCGCTGCATCTGCCCGAAGGCACTGCCGCTGAAGCGCCGTTCGCGCAGTTCCTGGCCGAGCTGGCCGAGCAGGGTCGCATGGCTTTGCTGCCCGAGGTGGCGGGTCTGTTCGAGTCGCTGAAGCGCGATTCCGAGTCCCAGCTGCTGGTGAAAGTCACCAGCGCGATGGCTCTGGATCAGGCGCAGTCGGAGCAGTTGAAGACGTCGTTGAAGCGTCGGTTCAAGCGCGAGATCGAGCTGGAAACCAGCGTCGATGCCTCGCTGCTGGCCGGCGTGGTGATTGATACCGGTGACGAAGTCATCGACGGCTCCGCGCGCGGTCGGCTTGAGCGGCTTGCCAGCACACTGACACATTAGTTTTACGCGAAGAAAGCTTCGCGACGAGCAAAAAAGCATTCAATTCCGGGATAGACAACCATGTCCAGCACCACACTGAATCCGTCCGAGATCAGCGAACTGATCAAGAGCCGCATCGAGCAGTTCAAGCTCGGTGCTGAAGCCCGCAACGAAGGCACGATCATCAGCGTGTCCGACGGCATCGTGCGCATCCACGGCCTGGCCGACGTGATGCAGGGCGAAATGATCGAGCTGCCGGGCAACTCGTTTGCACTGGCGCTCAACCTGGAGCGCGATTCGGTCGGCGCCGTGGTGCTGGGTGAATACCAGCATCTGCGCGAAGGCGATACCGCCAAGACCACCGGCCGCATTCTCGAAGTGCCAGTGGGCCCGGAGCTGCTGGGCCGCGTCGTCGACGCGCTGGGCAACCCGATCGACGGCAAGGGTCCGATCGGAGCCAAGCTGACCTCGCCAATTGAAAAAGTCGCGCCGGGCGTGATCTGGCGTAAATCGGTCGATCAGCCGCTGCAGACCGGCTACAAGACGGTGGACGCGATGATCCCGGTGGGCCGCGGCCAGCGTGAGCTGATCATCGGCGATCGCCAGACCGGCAAGTCCGCGCTGGCGATCGACGCGATCATTGCGCAGAAGGATTCCGGGGTTAAGTGCATCTATGTCGCCATCGGCCAGAAGCGCTCGTCGGTGGCCAGCGTGGTGCGCAAGCTGGAAGCGCACGGCGCGCTGGCGCACACCATCGTGGTGGTGGCCTCGGCGTCCGAGTCGGCCGCGCTGCAGTTCGTCGCGCCGTATTCGGGTTGCTCGATGGGCGAATATTTCCGCGATCGCGGCGAAGACGCGCTGATCGTCTACGACGATCTGTCCAAGCAGGCCGTGGCCTATCGTCAGATCTCGCTGCTGCTGAAGCGCCCGCCCGGTCGCGAGGC
>JALYXN010000090.1 GCA_030947085.1 Pseudomonadota bacterium
CTTTTGCACGGTAAAAACAAGAAGCATCGCGGCTGAAGCCGCTCCCACAAGACAACACGCCGACCGATATCGCACGACTCAAGCCGCTTCGAAACGAGCGATCTCGTCCAACTGTTTCGAGGCCCGCAGCAGGCTGCGACCACTCATGTCGTCAACCATGCGCTGCAGGAACGCCGAGCGGATCGGCCGGCCGGCGAACCGCCGCGCCAGCCCCAGGCAGACGCCGATACCCACCACCCCGACTGCCATGTTGGCCCAGATCCAGCCCGAACTGACGGCATAAAGATCCACCCCGGCGAGATCCTTCAGGGCGACCAGCGGCACCAGCAACCACAGGCACCACCACGGCAGGCCCAGCAGCAAGGTGCTGTAGAAACGGAAGCGCCGCAACTGGGCCAGTCTTCGCTGCTGCACGAGTACCGGTGCATCGAACATATAAATGCGTGTCAGCAGGAACAGTTGGGTGGCGCTCGACCAGATCGCCGCAATGCCGTAGATATGCAACAGCAACCCCATCACCAGAAGGTGCGGCGTGTGCCGGTTGGCAACCCAGAACGTCGCCACCCAGATCACGAATGCCAGCCAGGCACCGATCTCCAGCCCCTGCCACAACAGACTCCAGCGCATTGCCTTGCGGCTTTTCTCCACGTGCCGACCGCGCAGATCTGCACGCAGCAGGTTGTCCATCCGTTCCTGACGCAGCTCCATGCGCGCCCACGCCTGTTTCATGTCATCGAGTTCCATCGTCATGCTCCGGTGGTGGCTGCGGTGGTCATCTGACCGCGCAGCGTTTGCTTGATGCGACTGATCTTGGTCGCGACATTGGTTTCGCTGATGCCGAGAATCTCGGCCATCTCGGCGTAATCGCGGTCTTCCAGGTACAGCAGGATCAACCCCCGATTGAGCGGATCGAGCTCGCCGATGAACGCGTAAAGTGCGGTCAGTCGCTCGTCCGGTTCGGCAATCTCCTCGCCGCCACCCACCGTTTCCAGGTGATGCATCTGCAGCGGTTCGAAACGGTCGACCTCCGACCAGCGTTCGCGCCGTGCCTGCGAGATCGCCACGTTCAGCGCAATGCGGTACATCCACGTCGAAAACTTCGCCCGCCCTTCGTCGTAGCTGGCGAAAGAACGCCACAGCTGTGTGCTGATCTCCTGCACCAGATCGTCGCGGTCGGCAGCCGTGCGGCTGTAAAGGCCGGCCACCTTGAACGCGATGCCGCGATGCTCATGCAACAAGTTCTCGAATCGCTGCTGTGGCAGTCGGGATTTCATGGATGTCGCATCTTCCGTTGTGATTCACCCCATGATTCGCAGGCTACGAAAAAAAATCACAGTGGCGTGGTAAATCACCCGATTCGCCGCTTGGGCAACAGCCCTTGTCGGGCAGGCCAGCCATACCTCCCCTACAATCCCGGCCATGTCCCTGCCGAAACCAAGCTCCCGCATGCGCCCATTTCGCGTCCAGCGCTACCTCCTCACCGGCCTGCTCACCTTCATTCCGCTGTGGGTGACGTGGCTTGTATTCAAGTTCGTCCTGGGCCTGCTTGCAGGTATCGGCGCGCCCCTGGTATCGGCCTTTCTCGGCGCGCTGTCGCTGATCGCACCGCACATGGCCGCCGCGCTCAATGTCGAATGGCTGGTTTTCATCGTCGCGCTGCTGATCACCCTGGTGGCACTGTACCTGCTGGGTTTCGTGACTACTCGCGTGATAGGCCAGCGCTTTCTCCATGGCTTCGATTCCCTGCTGGCGCGCATACCGCTGGTGCAGACGATTTACGGAGGCACCAAAAAGCTGATGGCCGTCCTGCAAAACAAGCCCAGCGGTTTGCAGCGGGTGGTACTGATCGATTTTCCGCGACGCGGCATGAAGGTGGTGGGGTTCGTGACCCGTGTCATGACCGAGGAAGGTACCGGACGCCAGATGGCGGCCGTCTATATCCCGACTACCCCGAACCCCACCGGCGGCTATCTGGAACTGGTGCCGGTCGATGAGCTGACGCCCACGGACTGGA
>JALYXN010000095.1 GCA_030947085.1 Pseudomonadota bacterium
GATCATCCGCTGTACTGCATGGCCAAGGCGGCGCTGATGGCGATGACCCGCTCGCTGGCGCTGGATCTGGGCCCCGACATTCGCGTCAACGGCGTGGCGCCCGGTGCTGTGATGTGGCCCAGCGGAGACAAGCAGTACGATGATCGACAGTCGATGATCGACCGCACGCCGTTGCAGCGCGCAGGCATGCCAGAAGACGTCGCCTCCGCCGTGTTGTGGCTGTTGCGTGACGCGCCGTTCGTGACTGGCCAGATCATCCGCGTCGACGGAGGCCGTACGCTGTCGGTGTGAGTTGCGCCAGAGCACCCCACCCCAGCCCTCCCCTGCTTTGCAGGGGAGGGTGATCCCGCACCCTCGAGTTTTGCCAGACCGCCCGACACCGCACTTCCGCTCTGCTCCCTCCCCTGCTTGTAGGGGAGGGCTGGGGTGGGGTCGCTCTGGATCAGAGCTATTTCTTCGTCGACGCAAACGCCTACTGCGAATGCAACGACGACAACGGCGCAAGCTGCAACGGCTCGCTTTCGGGCGGGAACGCTGCCCACAACTCGGCCATGCTGGCACCGCTTTGCGGGTGACGGAAGTCCGGGGCGATATCGGCGATCGGCCGCAGCACGAAGGCGTGCTGCAGCTCGTTGCGCGGAATCTGCAAGTGACCTTCGCCCTCGAGCACCAGCGTGTCGTAGAAGACGATATCGATATCCAGCGTGCGATCGGAGTAGCGCGGCACGTCACGCCGGCGCCCGTGGCGATCCTCCAGCGCGTGCAGCCAGTCGTTGAGCGCCTGCGGCGACAGGTCGGTCTCCAGCCCGACCGCCAGATTCACGAAATCGCTGCCATCGAAGCCCACCGAGCGACTGCGGTACGCCGGCGACACGCTGATGTCGCCAAAGCGCTCGCGCAACGCCGCTATGGCTGCACGCAGGTGTCGCTCGGGCTCAAGATTGGAACCGAGGCTGAGATAAACCCGCGACATCGCTTCAGCCATCATCGTGACTGGCTGGCTCGAGGGGAACCTCGGCTCGACCGGGTGCCAGCCCCGCCCGCAAATCCGTCCCGGACGGCTGCTGATACAGCGTAAGCCCGAATTCTGGCATCAGCGCAAACAGGTGATCGAAGATATCGCCCTGGATGTCTTCGTAGTCCCCCCAGGCTGTCGTGGCGGTAAAGCAATACAGCTCCAGTGGAATGCCACGCGCGTCACTGGCGAGCTGGCGCACCATGCAGGTCATCTCGCGATGAATGCGCGGATGCTGCTGCAGATACGCCGTGACGTAGGCGCGGAATGTGCCCAGGTTGGTCAGCCGACGCCGGTTAACCTGCTGCTCGCCGGCCTCGCCGAGTTCGCGGTTCCACGTCATCAACTCGCTGTGCTTGTCCTGCAGATAGCCTGAAAGCAACCGGAACTCCTCCAGGTGACTTAACTCGGCCTGGTCAAGAAAGTGCACGCTGGCGGCATCGATCGATAAGGCCCGCTTGATCCGTCGCCCGCCCGACTCGGCCATGCCGCGCCAGTTTTGATAGCTCTCGGAAATCAGTTTCCAGGTCGGGATGGTGACGATGGTCTTGTCGAAATTGCGCACCTTGACCGTGTACAGGGTGATGTCGATGACATCGCCGTCCGCACCCGAACCGGCCATGGTGATCCAGTCGCCCACCCGCAGCATGTCGTTGGTCGCCAGCTGCACGCCGGCGACAAAGCCCAGAATGGTGTCCTTGAAAATCAGCAGCAGTACCGCCGACATCGCGCCCAGGCCCGATAGCAGCAGCCCGATGTGTTGATGGGTCAACGTGCCGATGATCACCAGCCCAGCGACGATGAACAGCACCAGCTTGGCCAGTTGCAGCAATCCCTTGATCGAGCGCTCGCCGCCCGTGGGTGTCTGGCGGTAGAGCGCCTCCATCGCAGTAAGCGCGCGACTGAGCGCCATCACCACGAAAAACACCATGAACGACTGGGCAATATTGCCCACCACTTGCTGGGTGCGGGTGGAAACGTCGGGCACGAACGTGATCCCGAACTGGACCACCACCGCCGGCACCACCCGACCAAGCCAGTGGAAAACGCCATGCTGGAAAAGGGCGTCATCCCATTGCCACGCCGTGCGCCGCGCGATGGCGCGCATCACCCGGAACAGCACCAGCCGGGTCAGCGTCCCGGCCAGCCACGCCACTAGCAGCAGAATGACGACACCGCTCAGCGTGCGGGTGCCCGGCTGCTGCAGGAATTGCAGAATCGAATCCATCGGTTGTTCAGTGCTCCTGTCGGTTCGACGCCGACGTAGTCAGACGCCCGGTGTGTCGCTATTGCGGTCGCATCCCGCGCTCGATCTGCACGCCCACCGCCCTGGCACCACGCACCGCGCCGGGCTTGGACAGTTTCAGTCGCACCCAGCTCACGCCGAATTCTTCGCGGATGATCTGGGCGCAACGCTCGGCCAGCGTTTCAACCAGTCCAAAGCTAGACTCGCCCACGTAGCCGATCAAGCGCTTGGAGACGTCCTTGTAGTTGAGCGTCTTTTCGATGTCGTCATCCGCCGCCGGCAGCGTATTGTCGAACGCCATCTCGACATCCAAAGACAGGGTCTGTCGCACGCGCCGCTCCCAGTCATAGATGCCGATCACAGCTTCGATGCGCAAATCTTCGATGAAAACGATATCCATGGCGGTATTCACTGGGTCTGGAACCGTACAGGGTCGGTGAGGCGGCAGGCGGATGCAAGCGATGGGCGATCACCACGTTCACTGCCTGGCAAGACGGTGCCGCGATCGACGGCCGCCCGCCTCACCTGTCGTTGACGCCAGTGGGATGACAGTCGACGACGAGGCCGACCCCGGCAAGGGTTGATACCCGCTTCACGCAGCGCGGAATACGCCGCGTGTCGAGGCAACCAGGGGAGATGACCGCGATCGGTCGCCTCGTCCTAGTTTCACGTGTCGACACCACAAAAAATCCCGATCGAACACCCGCCGCCATCGAGGAAGCCGTCATGCAACATCTACGTCCTTGCCGCCTTGCGATCGCCGTCAGCGCATCGCTGGTTATACTGGGATCGGTCGCCGGCGCTGTGTCCGCGCAAACGCCGACATCCCACGCGACCACCGTCACACCAATGACGGTCAAGAGTCCGGCACCCATGAAACGTGGTGATGCGACTGCCGGCAAGGACGTCTTTCGTTTTGGAACCTTCGGCACCGAGGGCTTCTGGACTGATGCCGCGCGTCTGCCGCAAGGTATGAAGCAAGCCAAGGTCACCCTGCTCGATGCGCTCAAGCTGGGCATGTCGGTGGATGTGGAGCGCATCGACACCGGCATGCGCCCGAAGCTGGCCGCGGAACTGAAGACCGACATGTCCGCCGCCAACGCACCGCTGCTCAACGACCCGGCGGTGATGCAGAAGCTGGTCAAGGCCAAAGCGGTGATCGGACTGGTGCCCACGCACGGCAAGGTCGGCATCAGTTGCGCTTTGTGTCACACGATCACCGATGGATCGCTGTATGCCATGCCCCATGGCGGCTCGATCGGCCATCGTGAGGACGGGCGTACACCGCATACCCTGCAGGTCGGCAAACTGCTGGCAGTCGCCGCGAACTCCCGTGCGTTCTATCCGAATCTGCAACTGCAGATGGCGGACGGCTCGACCATTGGCTTTGCGCCAAAGGGGCTGACCAAGGACTCTACCGAAGCCGATGTCGATGCGTTCCTGAGCAATCCACAGTACTACCCGGTCGGCACGTTCAACGACACGCCCGACGGCATTGGCAACCCGGTGCATATCGAACCGCTGTTCCGCCAGGATCTGGCCGCACCCTACGGCAGCTCCGGCCAGGACGACATCCTCGACGACTTCAGCAATACCGCCTACACCGTCCTGTTCGATCCGACCACACTGGTCACCCCCGGTGGTCGCAAGCTGCTAAAGGTGCTAGCCGGCAAGGCCGGCACCCAACTGGCCGACGATTATGCTGAAGTGTTGAAGGCTACTGGCGTCAAGGGATACCCCTATGCCGATTCCAGCACAACCGGCAAGGCCGGTGCCGAAGCGACGCCGGTGGGCCTGCGCGTGGACAACCAGAAGTTGCTCGATCTGAACGCCTATCTCGCCAGTCTTCAGGCACCCAGGGGGGTGGTCGACGATGCTGGCGCCGTCATGCGCGGGCGCGCGATATTCACTTCCAGCAAGGCCAGCTGCACATCGTGCCACAACGCTGACCAGAGCAAGCCGGTCAACGCGGCGCTGGTTCCGATGAAAACCATCTGGCCCGGGTATGCCCCCAAGGTCATCGCGCAGCGACCGCCGCTGACCCCGATCCAGGATTCACCGGGCAGCTTCGATGACAAGATGGTCATCGTCGACGCCAGCTCCAGCAAGGGTGGCGGCATCCGCGGCAATGCGCTGCCGCTGTTGCTGGACCTGGCGCGCAAGCCGGTGTTTCTCCATGACGATTCAGTGCACAGCCTGGACGCCCTCCTGGATCCCGCGCGCGGCAGCAGCTCCCCGCATCCTTTCTACGTCGCCGACAAACTGCAACGGGCGGATGTGGTGACGTTCCTGCGCAGCCTCGATACCCATCCGACCGCGCACTGAACTAACCCTCGCCCCGTCCCCATGCGATCCCGCAGGAGCACGCTCCTGCGGAAGCGACGGTGCTTGCGTATAGCGATCAACGTACGTCGTGCGATCATGCGCACATGACTTCCTTCAACTCCCTCCCGCTCAAGCCCGCCCTGCTCGCCAGCGTCGAAACGCTTGGCTACGACACCATGACCCCCGTGCAGGCACAGAGTCTGCCGCCAATGCTGGCCGGTCGCGACGTGATCGCCCAGGCGCAGACCGGCAGCGGCAAGACGGCCGCATTCGGCCTCAGCCTGCTGCAATCGATCGATGTGGACACGATCCGGCTGCAGGCGCTGGTGCTGTGCCCGACCCGCGAACTGGCCGACCAGGTCAGCAAGGCGATCCGCAAGCTGGCCGCCAACATTCCCAACGTGAAGTTGCTGACCCTGTGCGGCGGCATGCCGCTGGGTCCGCAACTGGCGTCGCTCAACCATGACCCGCACATCGTGGTGGGTACGCCCGGGCGGGTGCAGGAACATCTGAAGCGCGAGAGCCTGCACGGCGGCGGCATCAAGGTACTGGTGCTGGACGAGGCCGATCGCATGCTCGACATGGGCTTTACCGATGCCATCGACGACATCATCGGCCGGATTGCCAAGCATCATCAGACGCTGCTGTTTTCAGCCACCTATCCGGACGAGATCCGGGCGGTGAGTGCGCGCGTGCAGCGCGATCCGGTCGAAGTCACGGTCGACGCGCCGGCCGCGGACAAGCCGGCGATCGAGCAGCGTTTCCACGAAGTAGAGCCGGCCCAGAAGCCCGACGCACTGGCGCAACTGCTGGGTGGCGAGCGGGGTGAACAGGCGCTGGTGTTCTGCAACATGCGCCGCGAAGTGGACGCGGTGGCGCAGGAGCTGGACCGTCGCGGCTTTTCCGCACTCGCTTTGCACGGCGACATGGATCAGCGCGACCGCGACGAAGTGCTGGTGCAGTTTGCCAACCACAGTTGCGCCGTACTGGTCGCCACCGATGTGGCGGCGCGCGGACTGGATATCGTCGACCTGCCGCTGGTGGTGAGCTACGACATCTCCCACGATCCGGAAACGCATACCCATCGCATCGGCCGTACCGGTCGTGCCGGCCAGAGCGGCCTGGCGATCACCTTGTGCACGCCGCGCGAGCGGCCCAAGGCGATCAACATTGAAGAGCTTGCCGGCAAGCCGTTGCCCTGGCGCCCGCTGAAGGTTGCTCCCGCGCGCGGCAAGACCCTGCATCTGGCACCGATGAAGACCCTGGTGATCGATGCCGGCCGGCAGGACAAGTTGCGCCCGGGCGACATCCTGGGCGCGCTCACCGGCGATGCCGGCCTGGAGGCAAAGGACATCGGCAAGATCGACGTGTTCGCCACCCGCGCCTACGTGGCGATCAGTCGTTTGCTGGCGAACAAGGCGCTGGAACGCCTGCGCGCCGGCAAGATCAAGGGCCGCAATTTCCGCGTCCGTCCGCTGGGCTAAGCATCCACCGTCCCCACCTGCTTCGGAACCGCATTCGATGATCCGCTGGCTCGCCTGCACCTTCTTCTTCGTTGCCCTTTTCGCTGCCGTACCGGCGAGGGCCGCGATTCCGGTGTATGGCTACAAGGTGGTGCAGACCTTCCCGCACGACACCCACGCGTATACCGAAGGTCTGTTCTACAAGGACGGCTTTCTGTACGAGAGCACCGGGCAGGTCGGCCAGTCCACCGTGCGCAAGGTGGAGCTGAAAAGTGGCGAAGTGATTCAAACCCACAACGTGCCGTCGCGCTACTTCGGCGAAGGTATCGTTGACTGGAAAGGCAAGCTGGTGCAGCTGACCTGGCAGAGCGAGACCGGCTTTGTCTACGACCTGGCCAGCTTCAAGCAACAGCGCAGCTTCAGCTATCCCGGTGAAGGCTGGGCGCTGACCCGCGACGACAAGCATCTGTACATGAGCGACGGTTCCCCCGTGCTGCGCATCCTCGACCCGGAGACACTGGCCACGACCGGCAGCATCCTGGTCACCGCCGACGGCAAACCGGTAGGCAACCTCAATGAGCTGGAGTGGGTCAAGGGCGAGATCTACGCCAACGTCTGGCTGACCAGTCACATCGCACGCATCGATCCGGCCACCGGCCATGTCGTCGGCTGGATCGACCTCACTGGCTTGTTCGATGTGAAGCAGACGCCGCAACCGAGCAACGATGTGCTCAACGGCATCGCCTACGATGCGAAGAACGATCGCCTGTTTGTCACCGGCAAATGCTGGCCGAAGCTGTTCGAGATCAAGCTGGTCAGGCAACCCGGGGCATAGCTCGCCACAGGAAAAGCTCGGGTATCGAATTATTTCACCGCGTCGCCGCAGGGTTCTCTCTGGCTCTGCAGCCACGTGACGGCGCCGCGGCCGGCCAGCAATCCGCTGGCGAAACTGGCCGTCAGCAGATAGCCGCCGGTAGGTGCTTCCCAGTCCAGCATCTCGCCAGCGCAAAACACGCCCGGTCGTGCACGCAGCATCATCTGATCGTCCAGCGCTTCGAGCCGTACACCGCCGGCGGTGCTGATTGCCTCGGCGATCGGTCGGGGCGAGCGCAGCCGCAGCGGCAGCGACTTGATCCGCGCAGCCAGCGTTTCGGGATCGGCCAGCGTCGGCTTGTCGGTGAGCTCGAACACCAGTGCACACTTGACCGGATTGAGCCCCGCGCGCCGGCGCAGCCAATCGCCGATGCTGTGCTTGCCACGTGGCGCAGCCAGTCGCTCCGTCAACGTTGGCAGCGTGTACCCGGGCGCCAGATCGAGCCGCAGTAGCGCCTCGCCACGCTCGCGAAGCTGCTCGCGCAATTCCGCGCCAATCGCATAGATGAGGCTGCCCTCGATGCCGTACTCGCTGAGCACGAATTCGCCCTGGCGTGAATGCGCCACGCCGTGTCGATCAACCCAGTGCGCCACCACCGGCTTTAGCGGCGCGCCGGCGAAGCGGCTGGACAGATGCGCGCTCCACGCAACCTCGAAACCACAGTTCGCCGCCTGCAGCGGTGCGATGGCCACGCCACTGTCTTGCAACGGCGTCACCCAGCTTCCGTCCGAGCCCAGTTGCGGCCAGCTGGCGCCGCCGAGGGCGAGGATCACCGCATCGGCCGGCACCACGTGATCGCCCTGCGGTGTCGCGAAGCGCAACGCACCGTCCACCTGCCACCCGACCCAGCGATGATGCATGTGGAACGTCACGCCGGATTCGCGCAGTCGAC
>JALYXN010000490.1 GCA_030947085.1 Pseudomonadota bacterium
TGTCATCGACCACCCAGAAATCACGCCCCGCCGTGGGCTTTCGATAGGGCAGGGGACGCATCTGGGTCGGAAACAGCGACATGTTGCGGGACCGGAAAGTGGTGTCGCGAACACAGTAGCGGAAACGGGCCGTGCTCCAACAGGTGGGCGTTCACGGGACCGTGGCGACGTGCGTAATTGGCCGAGGCAGCTGCTTATGCTTTTCTGAACGTGTGTGACACCCGCTGGAAAGCGCATCGGCAGCGCGCTCGACAACAGCGTTTCAAATGCCGGTATTTCGGTACCGTCTTGCCTGCCGCGCCGAAAGGTGGAGAGCGAGTTTGTCGGGCATCAGCTGGATCACCGACTTGATCAACCGATTGATCCTGCCAGGAATGTAGACCGCATCTCCGCGCTGAGCCGCAGCGATGCCCTGACGCACAACTTCCTCCGAAGTGAGCCACATGAATCCCGGGAGCTTGTCCATCTTGCCGCGGGTCTGCGTGACGTCATGGAACTCCGACCAGGTAAAGCCTGGACAAAGCGCGCAAACATTCACCCCGAGATGGCGATTTTCCAAGGCCAGCGACTGCGAAAATTTGATCAGGTAGGCTTTGACCGGTGCGTACAGAGTATGGCCCGGAGGCGCTGGCACGTGTCCGGCGAGAGAGGCCACGTTGATAATGCGGCCATATTTGCGCCTGCGCATGCCGGGCAACAACCGATACGCCAGCTCGGTCGGCGCCGTCAACAACACTTGCAGAAAATCCGCGTGGGTCGTCCACTCATTCGCGTCAAACGTGCCGGGTACGCCGTAGCCGGCGTTGTTGATCAGCCAGTCCACCTGGAGGCCGCGATGGTCCATTTCCTCGCACAGCAGGCGGGGTGATGCGGCATCGGCGAGGTCATGGGGCAACACGGTTACCTGCGTGTCGTGCTGCTTTTTCAGTTCGGTGGCCAGAGTATCGAGCCGCTCGGTGCGGCGAGCCGTAAGCACCAGGTCATGACCGAGTGCGGCCAGTTGTCGTGCGAAGGAGGCGCCGATACCGGACGAAGCACCGGTAACAAGGCTCAGGGGGCGGCTGGGCATCATCGCAAATTCCTGTGTATTGAGAGACATTCTTGTCCGGTCTGGCAAGCCAAAGCCAGCGCGCGCCTGATTGCCGATGTGTGGACCCATGGGTAAGCTCGCCCTTTACCCCTCAACGAAAGCAGCCCATGCGCAAGAAACTCGTCGCCGGTAACTGGAAAATGCACGGCAGTCGCTCCATGGCCAACGCGTTGGTGAACGACATCGTTGCCGACAAACCGGCATCCATCGATGTAGCCATCTTCCCCCCGTTTCCCTACCTCGCCGAGATGGCAAAGCTACATGCCGATGCAGGCTTGGCACTGGGCGCACAGGATGTGAGCGAGCACCAGGGGCAGGGTGCGTTTACGGGTGAAGTTTCCGCGGCGATGCTGCTGGACGTCGGCGCGCGATGGGCCATCGTCGGTCATTCCGAACGACGGCAGTACCACGGGGAAAGCAACGATACCGTGGCGAAAAAATTTGCGGCCGTGTGCGCTGGTGGGCTTACCCCGATCCTTTGCATTGGCGAGACACTTGAGCAACATGACGCCGGCGATACCGAGGCCGTGCTTGCGCGCCAGTTGGGGGCGATTCTGGCAAACAGTGGCGTGGCCAGCTTCGACACAGCGGTTATCGCCTACGAACCGGTCTGGGCGATCGGCACCGGGCGCACAGCCGCGCCGGAACAGGTTCAGCAGGTCCACGCGTTCATTCGTAGCCAACTCGAAAAAGAAGATGTTATAATTTCCCGTCTGACTCGACTGCTTTACGGCGGCAGCGTCAAAGCGGCTAATGCCGCGCAATTGTTCGCGCAGGCAGACGTGGATGGAGGATTGATCGGTGGTGCTTCGCTGACCGCATCCGACTTCCTTGGTATCTGCGCCGCGGCTCACCAGTCGTCACAGGTTCAATAAATAATCTATGTTCGTCATTTTTAGCGTGTTTTATATCCTGGTCGCTGCAGCGATGATCGTGCTGATCCTGCTGCAGAACGGCGCAGGAGCCGATGCTGGCTCGGGCTTCGGTGGTGGCGCGTCGGCAACCGTCTTTGGCGCGCGCGGATCATCCACCTTCCTGACGCGGGCCACCGGTGTACTGGCAACCCTGTTTTTCTTGCTCAGCCTCGGCATGGGCATCTATCTGCACAGTAATGGCGCAGCGCCAACAGCCTCCAGCGACCTCGGTGTCATGGCCGGTGTGGCAAAGAAGCCCGCGACGCAAAAGGCGCCTGCCGCTGTCCCTTCCAATCCGGAAGTGCCATCGGCGGTTCCTGCAGCAACCAACGATACCGCGCCGGCAGTAGCACCATCGCCGGCAAAACCTCTCCCGTCCAAGAGTCAGGATGAGGTGCCGGCAGCAACCAAGCCGGCCAAGCACTGAGTAATACACCTGCCCAGGTGGCGGAACTGGTAGACGCACTACCTTGAGGTGGTAGCGACGCAAGTCGTAGGGGTTCGAGTCCCCTCTTGGGCACCATTACACCGTT
>JALYXN010000497.1 GCA_030947085.1 Pseudomonadota bacterium
CGGAAGCCGCGCACCAGGGCCACGCCGTCGCGGCGCATCACCTCGCGGATATGGTCGAGCTCGGCGACATTCTTCACCGCCTTGAAAGCGGTGCTCGGGTTGGCCGCTTCGATCCGCGGCGTATCCGATCCGATGGCGTTGGCAATCGAGCTGACGATACGACGGCTGTCGAGCAGCAGACGGTCGGACGGGCCCAGCTCGTCGAGGCGCGAGGTGATCGCGGCGTAGTCGTTGATCTCGATACCGTCGGCAGCGAGCGTGGCCACCAGTTCGTCACTGAGTTTGCCGCGATGGACGAACAGTGTGGCGCGACGATCCACCGATACCAGCAAATGCGCCAGAAAAACCGGATTGCATTCGACGTCGCTGCCGCGAAGATTGGTCAGCCAGGCGATGTCGTCCAGGCTGGACAACAGGTGATGGGTGGCGCCGAGCTTTTTCATCGCCTTGCGCAAGCGAGTGAACTTGTCCGCCCTGGGAATGGTGGCGAACGCGGGATCGTGCGCCACCACGGGCGCTTGCGGCAGGGCCGGGCGATCGGACCAGATCATGCCGGGCAGGTCCAGATCGATACGCACGCTGGCACCCGTGCCGGCCAGCTCGCTTTCGATCTGGCGTTGCGTGCTGAGCGCTACGCTGTCGCCAGCAACGGCCAGCATGTCGCCGTCGTGCAACTGTTCGGCGAGCCAGTGGAGATGTTCGGGGGTGTGCGGCACGCGCAACTTCATCAAGGCCACGCCGCTGCCGGCCAATTCGTTTTCAGCCTGGGAGAAATAGCGCGAGTCGGTCCACAGGCCGGCCTGATCATGGGTGACGATCAGGGTGCCTGCCGAACCGGTGAAGCCAGAGAGCCAAGCGCGCGCCTGCCAGTGTTCGGGCAGGTATTCGGACAGGTGCGGGTCGGCACTGGGAACGAGAACGGCAGCGACATCATGCTTCTGCATGGCGTCGCGCAGGGCGGCAATACGAGCGGGGATGGGATTTGTCATGCCCGAAATGCTAGCAGAGCGGCGTCGGAACGAGGTTGCGTCGCCATCGGCAGTCAGGCTGAAAGGTGCCTTGAAATGAACCCAAGCGAGGAGAATTCGATGATATACCTCGCAGTCCGGCGCTTCTGCGGCTAAAATGCCTAATTTCCAGCACGGCTGCTTTCCATGACCCCCCTGATTTTCGTCACCGGCGGTGTGGTGTCCTCGCTTGGCAAGGGCATTGCTGCGGCGTCACTCGCTTCCATTCTCGAGGCGCGCGGTCTCTCGGTCACCATGATGAAGCTCGATCCCTACATCAATGTGGATCCGGGCACCATGAGTCCCTTTCAGCACGGCGAGGTCTATGTGACCGACGACGGCGCGGAAACCGATCTCGATCTGGGTCATTACGAGCGCTTCGTGCATACCCGCCTGACCGGCAAGAACTCGATCACTACCGGCAAGATCTATGAAAGCGTCATCCGCAAGGAGCGGCGTGGCGATTACCTCGGTGCCACGGTACAGGTGATTCCGCATATCACCGACGAGATCAAGCACTGCATCCACGAGGCCACCCGTGGCTTCGATGTGGCGCTGGTCGAAATCGGCGGCACTGTGGGTGACATCGAATCGCTACCGTTTCTCGAGGCGATCCGTCAGTTGCGTATCGAGCACGGTCCGGAAAAGGTGGTGTTCATGCATCTCACCCTGGTGCCATATATCAAGGCCGCCGGCGAGATCAAGACCAAGCCCACCCAGCATTCGGTCAAGGAATTGCGCTCGATCGGTATCCAGCCGGACATCCTGCTGTGCCGTTGCGAAGAGCCCTTGCCCGAAGGCGAGCGGCGCAAGATTGCCTTGTTCACCAATGTGCCGGAGCAGGCGGTGATCAGTGCTTCGGACGTGGATATCATTTACAAGCAGCCGTTGTGGCTGCACAAGCAGGGTCTGGACGAGATCGTGGTCAAGCGCTTGCGTCTGGACGCCGGTCCGGCGGACCTGTCGAGCTGGCAGCGCACGGTGGATGCGATGGAGCATCCGAAGCATGAGATCACGGTCGCCATCGTCGGCAAGTATGTCGAGCACAAGGACGCTTACAAATCCCTGGGTGAGGCGTTGCGCCATGGCGGCATCCAGCAGCAGTCGCGGGTCAACCTCACGTGGGTGGACTCGGAGGCGGTGGAAGCGGAAGGTGCGGCCAAAGTGCTTGGGAATGCCGACGCGATCCTGGTGCCGGGCGGGTTCGGCAAGCGCGGTTTCGAGGGCAAGGTGCTGGCGGCGAAATACGCGCGGGAGCATCGAGTGCCGTACTTCGGCATCTGCTACGGCATGCACGCCGCAGTGGTGGATTTCGCCCGCCATATCGCCGGTCTCCCCGAAGCGGATTCCAGCGAGATCGATCGCAATACGCCTGATCCGGTGATCGGTCTGATCACCGAATGGACTACCGCCAGCGGTGAAGTCGAGTTGCGCAGTGATCGATCCGACCTGGGCGGTACCATGCGCCTGGGCGCACAGGAGTGTCGCCTGAAGGCCGGCACGCTGGCGCGGGAGCTGTACGGCAAGGATGTCATACGCGAACGCCATCGCCATCGTTACGAGTTCAACAACCGCTACCGTCAGACGTTCGAGGATCTCGGGCTGATCATCTCCGGCAAGTCGATGGATGACCTGCTGGTGGAGATGATCGAGCTTTCACCGCAGCAGCACCCGTGGTTTCTCGCGTGCCAGGCGCATCCGGAATTCACTTCCACGCCGCGCGAGGGACACCCGCTGTTTATCGGTTTTATCGGCGCCGCGCTGGAGTACAAAACGGTGCGCGAGAGCGAGTCCCTGGCACAGGAGTCACTGGCATGAAGCTTTGCGGTTTCGAAGTGGGTCTGGACCAGCCGCTGTTCCTGATTGCCGGTCCCTGCGTGGTCGAATCCGAACAACTGCAGCTGGATACGGCTGGCACCCTGAAGGAGATTACCGACCGGCTCGGCATCCACTTCATCTTCAAGTCCAGTTTCGACAAGGCCAATCGCTCCTCAGGCGACAGTTTTCGTGGCCCGGGCCTGGAAGAAGGCTTGCGCATCCTGGGCGAAGTGAGGCGTCAGATCGGCGTACCGGTACTGACCGACGTGCATGAATACACCCCCATGGACGAGGTCGCCTCGGTGGTCGACGTGTTGCAGACGCCGGCGTTCCTGTGCCGTCAGACTGATTTCATTCAGAAGGTGGCCCGTGCCGGCAAGCCGGTGAATATCAAGAAGGGCCAGTTCCTCGCGCCGTGGGACATGAAGCATGTGGTGGCCAAGGCCACGGCGGTCGGCAATGACCAGATCATGGTCTGCGAGCGTGGCGCAAGCTTTGGCTACAACAACCTGGTGTCCGACATGCGCTCGCTAAGCGTGATGCGCGATACCGGCTGCCCGGTGGTATTCGACGCTACCCACTCGGTGCAGCTGCCCGGCGGGCAGGGCGCAACCTCCGGCGGCCAGCGCGAGTTTGTGCCGGTATTGGCACGCGCCGCCGTGGCGGTTGGCGTGGCGGGTGTGTTTGCCGAAACCCACCCCGATCCCAGCAAGGCGCTCAGCGATGGCCCAAACGCGTGGCCGCTGGGAAAGATGGAGGCGCTGCTGGAGACACTGATGGCGCTGGACACGGTGACCAAGCGTCACGGTTTCCTGGAGCAGGGTATTTCCTGAATCATCGGCGCAGCAGTAAAGCTTATTCGACTTACTCAAAAGAAAGGCAACGGACACGCATGAGCACACAGATCACCCGCATCCACGCCCGTGAAATTCTCGATTCGCGCGGCAACCCCACGCTCGAAGCCGAGATCACTCTCGCCGACGGCAGCTTCGGTCGTGCCGCCGTGCCAAGCGGCGCATCGACCGGCTCACGCGAAGCGGTCGAGCTGCGCGACGGCGACACGTCGCGCTACGGTGGCAAGGGCGTGACCCATGCGGTTGACAACGTCAACACCGCAATCAGCGGCGAGATCATGGGTTTTGATGCGGCTGATCAGAAGGGTCTGGATGCAAAGCTGATCGCCCTCGACGGCACGCCGAACAAGAGCAAGCTCGGCGCCAACGCGCTGCTCGGCGTTTCGATGGCAGCGGCCCATGCGGTGGCGGCATCGCGCGACGAGCCCTTGTGGAGTTATCTCTCCCACGGCAAGCCCGGCGCGTTGCCGGTGCCGATGATGAACATCATCAACGGCGGCGAACATGCCGACAACAATATCGACGTGCAGGAGTTCATGGTGCTGCCGGTAGGTCTGCCGAACTTTGCCGAAGCCCTGCGCGCTGGCGCCGAAATTTTCCACGCGCTGAAGAGCGTGCTGAAGGGCAAGGGGCTGAGCACCTCGGTCGGTGACGAGGGCGGCTTCGCACCGAATCTGCGCTCCAACGTCGAAGCGATGGACACCATTCTCGAGGCGATCACCAAGACGGGCTACACGATCGGTAGCGAAATTCTGTTGGGGCTG
>JALYXN010000529.1 GCA_030947085.1 Pseudomonadota bacterium
AGGTAGCCAAACGTGATGGCCGAGGCCAGCAGCAGCGCAAAACCGGGCGGCATGATCAGCATGAAGATGCCGGCCAGGCCCAGCAGCACCGCCGCAGGCAGGAAAAAAGGCAGTGAGTCGTACCCCAGCGGTTGCTCGTGATGCGTGCGATGGCCCTCCTCGAACAGCGGGACGTTCGTATGAAACATCCAGCGATGAAAGAAGTATTCGATGAAGCTGAAGGCGAACAGGCCAATTCCGAAGGCCAGTAGCGCGGTCAGTGGGCCACCCGTGTGATGGCGCCAACCTTCGACAAAAAATACCAGGCACAGCACCGCATCCACCGCCACTTCAACCCAGTAGTTGGTGCGGGTGGCGGACATTCGCACGATCGCATCCAGAACGATGCGCCATGGATTTCGCTTAATGATTTGCTGCATCGATCCGGTTTCTTGCTGAACAGCGCGGGTGAACACGGGTTAATGGCGGATTGTCCCACGTTGTCATCGGAAATTCACAATGATGCGCGGGAATGGGCTGACTCGCGCATGACCGAGGCCGCCGTTTTCACCGTCGTTGCTCAATGAGACAGCGCAAATCCGGTCAGGATCTGCGCCGTTAGCTCAGGCATCTCCATCATCGGCATGTGGTTGCACCCGTTGATGGTGCTGGTGCTGATCGCACTGGCTGCGGTGAGGTCGTTGCGCAGGCTGTCCAGTGCGGAGATGTCGACGATCTTGTCGTCATGACACCACAGTCCAAGTACCGGCATGCTCAGCTGCCCCAGCCGGTTTTGCAGCGCAAGCGCTTGCCCCGACTGCTCCAGTTCGGCGAACGTGCGCTTGATGAACGCGCGATCGGTCTGATTCTGCTTGACCAGCACGTCGACGAATCGCCCGGGAAGATCCAGCGGCTTTTCAAATGCCAGCGCATCGAATCGGCTGAATCCGGCGCGATCATCGAACACGAACGGGTTCTTACCCGCCTTGACCTCGCGGCTGTACGCATTCGCTTTGGCCTTCAATCCGGAGGCATCGACCAGTGCCAGTTCGGCCACGTGCTGCGGATGCTCGCTGGCGTAGACACCCGCGATGGCGCCGCCCATCGCATGGCCGACCAGTACGAAGCGCTGCAGGCCAAGCGTCTGCACGAAGCCGTCCAGTCGCGTTGCCTGGGCGTCGATGTTGTAGCTTGCGTTCGCATCGCGCGACGAATCGCCCCAACCCGGCAGGTCGGGGATGATCAGATGAAAATGCGGCGTGAGCAGCTTGGCCACCGGCAACCAGACCTCCCTGTTGGAGGCGAAGCCGTGCAGCAACACGATGGTCGGGCCCTTGCCACCTTCGTAATAAACCCAGCGGCTATCGCCGGTCTGCACCGAGTGCGTTTCAAGGTGCGCCGCCATCGCCTCGCGCTTGAAGTTCGCCTGCATCAGCCACTGCGGCGCAAACAGGTAACTGCCGCCAAAGAGGATCACCAGCAGAGCGACCAGCCAGCCCAGAAATTTCAGTCGGCGTCGCAGCATCCGTTTCCATAGGGGAGTGGCGTCGATTTTGGCGGGTGGGGACATGGGGCTCGCTTGCGTGGGAAAGAGGGTGTTCAGAGCTGGCGCGTGGCTACTTTGCGGACTTGGTTGCCTTGGCCAGGATGCCCTCCACGGCCGCCTGGGTCAGCGGGTGATAACCAGCTCTGGCCTTGGCATAGACCTGCTGCGCATAGGCGAGTCCGGCTGGCGTGCGAACCAGCGCCTTGTACAGCGGAAGGGTCAGGTACATGCGGCCAATGCGCGTCATGTGTTCGGCCGCTGCAGGCCACACGACCTTGTCACCGGCAGCGATGGCGTGGCTGTACCAGCGCATGCCGATCTCGGCGTTCGGCGTGCCGGTAAGGTGCCAGGCAGCATCGAGTTGCTGCATTTTTTCCACCGGCGGTGCATCGGGCAGGCGGTCGAGGAAGTACATCCATTCCTGTGTGTTCCAGCTCTTCGCATCGAGTTTGTCGGCCGCCAGCTTGCCGGCAAGGAAATCACTGCGCTCGCGGTCGATCGCGTTGAACCGCGGCGAGTCAGGCAGCGGCGCACCCTTCGGGATACCTTCGCCATACACCCATGTCTTCACTTCATCCCAGCCCATCGTGCCCGGATGCTTGTCGATCAGGTTGGCCTTCATGTAGTGGAGCATCTGTTCGGTGGTGATGCTGTGCCAGGCGAAGTGGGCGAAGTAACCCTTCAGGTAGCTGTCGAAGGTTTCGCGGCTGAAGCGTTTTTCCAGCGTGCGTAGAAACCACGAGCCCTTGTCGTAGGCGACATCGGACAGCGCGTCATCGGCGCCAACATCGCGCGGGTCAGGCGCCAGCTTCTGCGAGTTCGCCGGCAGCTTGCCGATGCCCTTCTCCAACGCGCGCGCCGACAGCAACGCTTCCTCGTCGGCCTGCACCTTGCTGTAGACGGCTTCGGTGATGCGGCCCTGCACGTAGGTGGTGAAACCCTCGTTGAGCCAGATGTCGCGCCAGGTGGCGCTGGTCACCAGGTTGCCCGACCACGAATGCGCCAGCTCGTGCGACACCAGCGAGACCAGACTCTTGTCGCCCACCAGCACGGTCGGCGTGGCGAAGGTCATGTTGGGATTTTCCATGCCGCCGTAGGGAAACGACGGCGGCAGCACCAGGATGTCGTAGCGGCCCCAGGCATACGGCCCGTACAGCTTCTCGGTAGCGGCGATCAGCTGCTCGGTGTCCTCGAACTCATGCGCGGCCTTGTCCACTATCGACGGCTCGGCGTAAACGGCCGAGCGCGGTCCAGTCGACTTCACCGCGATGTCGCCGGCAGCGATCGCCAGCAGATAGGACGGAATCGGGTGTGGCTGGTCGAAACGGTAATCGCCATTCAACGGGTGTTTTGCATCGTTGATCGCACTCATCACCACGCGCACCGCTTTGGGTGCGGTGACATGCGCGTCATAGGTAAAGCGGATAGCCGGCGAATCCTGCAGCGGCACCCACGAGCGAGCGTGGATCGATTCCGACTGCGAAAACATGAACGGCAGTTTCTTGTCCGCCGTCTGCGCCGGGGTCAGCCACTGCAGCCCGGACGCCTTCGGCGAGGTCGTGTAGACGATGCGCACCTGCGCCGGATGCTTTGGCGCGGCAAT
>JALYXN010000541.1 GCA_030947085.1 Pseudomonadota bacterium
CGGGCAAATACTGTTTTTGGGCCATCAGCTGGGCCTCAAGGCCGATCTCACGCCGCGCGAAAATCTGGCGATTGCTGCCGGCCTGCATGGTCGCCGCGATGGCGTCAGCGCGGCTTCGGTGCTCGACCTCATCGGCCTGGGCGGCTATGAGGACGAGCCGGTACGACGACTGTCCGCGGGCCAGAAGAAGCGCGCTGCGATGGCGAGGCTTCTGCTGTTACCCGCAGCCCTGTGGCTACTGGACGAACCCTACGCCAACCTGGATCGCAACGGCATCGCGCTGGTGAATGGTCTGCTGGAAAAGCACACCAATGGCGGTGGCGCGGCGCTGGTTACCAGCCATGGGACGGTAAATTTTCATGGCGACGAACCCCGTCATATCCGGATCCACGCATGAGCCATCCGGGCCTGCCTGCCGCGTGTGCCGCCATGCTGCGGCGCGACCTGACCCTTGCCTGGCGCCGTCGCGGCGATATGGCCATGCCGGTGCTGTATGCGCTGATCGTGACCATGCTGTTTCCGTTCGCGCTGGGGCCGGAAGACACCTTGTTGCAACGCATTGCCGGCGGCGTGGTGCTGGTCACCATCCTGCTGGCGATGCTGCTGGCGCTGGACGCGATGTTCTCCAGCGATATCGAGGACGGTTCGCTCGAACAACTGGTGCTGGCTCCGCAACCGCTGGCGCTGATGCTGGGCATGAAGATCCTCGCCCATTGGCTGACCACGGCGCTGCCGCTGATCGTTGTGGCGCCCTTGCTGGCCGCCATGCTGCACCTGCCCGCCGCGGTAATCCCGGTGCTGCTGCTGGCACTTTTGCTGGCCACGCCGCTGCTCAGCCTGTTCGGTGCGGTGCTGGTCGCGCTGACGGCCGGCACCCGCCGCTCTGGTATGCTTTTGGCTTTGATGCTGCTGCCTTTGTGCGTGCCGGCGGTGATTTTCGCTGCCGGTGCCGTGGCCGCCGCGCAAGCAGGATTGCCATGGCTCGCGCCGATCACCTGGCTGGCCGCCGCGCTGGTGCTGGCCCTGGTTCTGGCTCCGCTGGCCTGCGCTGCCGCCCTTCGTATTGCCTTGGATGCCTGACTGGTTATGGCTACTGACTGGATCCCCCTCTGGTTGCACAAGCTCGGCTCACCGCCGACGTTTTACCGCTTCGCCGGCAGGTTGCAACCGTGGGCGATGACGCTGGCACTGCTGCTGGGTGCAATCGCGCTCTACGGCGGGCTGGTGCTGGCGCCGGCCGATTACCAGCAAGGCGACGCCTACCGGATCATCTTCATCCATGTGCCAAGTGCGTGGATGAGCATGTTCATCTACGGCGTGATGGGCGTTTCCGCGTTCATCGCCTTGGTCTGGCGGATCAAGCTGGCCGAGGTCGTCGCGATGGAGTCGGCACCGATCGGCGCGGCGTTCACATTCATTACCCTGGTCACCGGCTCGCTCTGGGGCAAGCCGATGTGGGGTACGTGGTGGACCTGGGATGCGCGTCTGACGTCGGAGCTGGTACTGCTGTTTCTCTACCTGGGCGTCATCGGCCTGTATCACGCCTTCGAGGATCGTCGCCAGGGCGCGCGCGCCGCTGCGTTTCTGGCCATCATCGGCATCATCAACGTGCCGATCGTGCACTTCTCGGTGAACTGGTGGAACACGCTGCATCAGGGCAGCACGGTCAATATTTTCGGCCACTCGAAAATGTCCGCCGCGATGCTGTGGCCGCTGCTGACGATGACGCTGGCCACCAAGCTCTACTACGTGGCCAGCCTGTTCCGCCGCGTACGCACTGATCTGCTGGCGCTCGAAGGCGGCAAGGACTGGGTGCGCAAGATCGTCGAGAACGAGGCCAGACGATGAGCTCGCTTGCATCTTTTTTCGCGATGGGCGGCTACGCTGCCTATGTCTGGCCGGCCTACGCGGTGTTCTTCATCGTGCTGATCGCCGACACCCTCGCCCCGCGCCTGCGTCGCCGTCGACTGCTGCATGAACTGCGTGCCCGCACAGCACGCAAGCGCACACGCGACAGCCGCGCCTCCGTTTCCACTTCACCGCCGGCCTGAGCCGGCGGATCACGATCATGCCCATGAACCCCACTCGCAAGCGCCGTCTCACCGTTGTCCTGCTGATCCTCGCCGCCGCGGTCATCGCCGCGGTACTGGCGGTGGTGGCACTGCAAAACAACATGAATTACCTGCTCACGCCGAGCCAGGTGGAATCCGGCCAGGCCGATGGCTACCAGAACTTCCGCCTCGGTGGCATGGTCAAGGCCGGATCCATCCAGCGCAGCAGCGACTCGCTCAAGGTCACCTTCACCGTGGTCGACGCCGGTGGCGTGATGCCGGTCGAGTACACCGGCATCCTGCCGGATCTGTTTCGCGACAATCAGTCGGTGATTGCCACCGGCCACATGGCCAACGCCCGTTTCGTTGCCACCGAAGTGTTGGCCAAGCACGACGAGACCTACATGCCCAAAGAACTGAAAGACGCCATGGCCAAGGCGCACGCGAACAAGAAGATCGAAGAGGCGGAAAATGGCGAATCGGGTATGGAGAATCGCCATCCATGAAGACCATTCGCCATGCCGATCCGTGCGGCCGCGCCAACACCGCGACCGAATCCCCCATCCCTGATTCCGAATCCCGGCCTCAACCATGACTCCCGAACTCGGCCAACTCGCGCTGATTCTCGCTTTCCTGCTGGCGCTGGTGCAGGGCGTACTTCCGATGATCGGCGCCTGGCGCGGCAATCGCGCGCTGATGGCGGTGGCGCGGCCCGCAGCCGCCGGGCAAGCGGTGTTCGTGGCGATGGCGTTCGGCATTCTGGTGTGGGCGTTCCTGCACTTCGATTTCTCGGTGCAATACGTCGCCGACAACTCCAACAGCGAGTTGCCCTGGTATTACCGCATCGCAGCGGTGTGGGGTGCCCACGAGGGCTCGTTGCTGCTGTGGATCCTGATTCTCAATGTCTGGACGGTGGCGCTGGCCGCCTTCAGCCAGAAACTTCCCGAAGTCTTCGCCGCCCGCGTGCTGGCGGTGATGGGGTTGATTGCAGTGGGCTTTCTGGCCTTCATCATCTTCACCTCCGACCCGTTCGGGCGACTGCTGCCGATGCCGCTCGATGGCGCGGATCTGAACCCGGTGTTGCAGGATCCGGGCATGACCTTCCATCCGCCGGTGCTGTACACCGGCTACGTCGGCTTCTCGGTGGCGTTCGCCTTTTCGATTGCCGGACTGCTGGGCGGGGAGCTGGAACAGGCCTGGGTTCGCTGGGCGCGGCCATGGACGAACATCGCCTGGGCTTTTCTCACCCTCGGCATTGTCGCCGGCAGCTGGTGGGCATACGCCGAACTGGGCTGGGGCGGCTGGTGGTTCTGGGATCCGGTGGAGAACGCCAGCTTCATGCCGTGGCTGGTCGGGCTGGCCCTGATCCACGCGCAGGCGGTAACTGAAAAACGCGGATCGCTGCGCGCCTGGACGATCCTGCTTTCGATCTTCGCGTTCTCGCTCAGCCTGCTCGGCACCTTCCTGGTGCGCTCGGGCGTGCTGACCTCGGTGCATGCATTCGCCTCCGATCCGCGGCGCGGCATCTTCATCCTCGCCTTCCTGACCATCGTGGTCGGCGGCTCGCTGCTGCTTTACGCCCTGCGCGCACCCAAGGTCGTCGGCGGCAAGGCCTTCAGGCTGCTCTCGCGCGAAACCGTGTTGCTGATCGGCAACCTGATGTTTACCGTCGCTGCGGCGATGGTGTTGCTGGGCACGCTGTTTCCGCTGATCGGCGATGCGTTGAACCTGGGCCGTATCTCGGTCGGGCCGCCCTACTTCGGCTTTCTGTTCCCGCTGCTGATGCTGCCGGTGGTCTTGCTGATGCCGTTCGGACCATTTCTGCGCTGGGGCAAGGGCGAGTCGCCGGCCTTGAAACAGGTCTTGCTGCGCGCCGGCATCGCCGCCGTGGCCTGCGGCATCGTGGCGGCGTTTTTTGTCGACGGCAAACTTAAAGCCATCGTGGGCGTGGCAGCGCTGGTGTGGCTGGCGGTGGGTGTGATGCTCTACGCGATCAAGCGCTGGCGCGAGGTGCCGCGCGGGCGGCGTTATCCGGCCGAGATGGCCGGCATGCTGCTGGCGCATCTGGGCGTGGGCGTGTTCGTCGCGGGCGTGCTGTTGTCCGAATCGCTCAGCGTGACCAGCGACGTGCGCATGGCGCCCGGCCAGACCCAGCACATTGGCAGCTACGATTTCCGCTTCGACGGCGCCCATCGCACCACCGGCCCCAACTGGCGTGCCGACCAGGGCGTGGTCACGGTCACCCGCGACGGCGAGGCGGTAACCGTGATGCGTCCGCAGAAACGCACCTATCTGCGCGGCCAGGTACAGACCGAGTCCGCCGTCGATGCCGGTTTCACCCGCGATCTCTATGTGGCGCTGGGCGAGCCGATGGACGCCGGCAACATCGAGGGTGCGTGGTCGATGCGGCTGTACTACAAGCCCTTTATCCGCTGGATCTGGGGCGGCGGTCTGCTGATGATGCTGGGCGGATTCGTCTGTGCCGCCGACAAGCGCTTTCGGGTCAAGCGAGCGGTGGCTACTGAGGCGACGGAAGGCCTGCAGCCGCTGGAAAATCGCGCATGAATCGACTGCTTCCGTTCATCGGCTTCATGCTGCTGGTGACGCTGTTCGGCTTTGGCATCTGGTGGAATACGCAGCATGATCAGAGTGCCATCCCGTCACCACTGCTGAACAAACCGGCGCCTGCGTTTAACCTGCCCAAGCTGTACGAGCCGACACAGACGGTCAGCAAGCACGATCTGCTGGGCAAGCCGTACCTGCTCAATGTGTTTGCCAGCTGGTGCATCGAGTGCGGTGTGGAACACCCGGTGCTGACCGCTGAAGCGCCACATCTGGGCGTGCAACTGGTTGGCTACAACTACAAGGACGCCCCTGACGATGCCAAGCGCTGGCTGGCCGAGCACGGCAATCCATACGCCCTGCTGATCGCCGACGAGCCAGGTAACACCGCGATCGACTTCGGCGTCTACGGCGCACCGGAAAGCTTCCTGATCGACGCCAGAGGGGTCATTCGCTACAAACACATCGGGCCGTTCACCCCCGACGTGGTGACCCGCGAATTGAAGCCCGCGATAGCAGCGATGCTGCAGGAGACGAAGTGATCTTGCGCGGCCTTTGTAGGAGCGGCTTCAGCCGCGATGCTCTTGCCCGATCAAGCGCAAAAGCATCGCGGCCGAAGCC
>JALYXN010000558.1 GCA_030947085.1 Pseudomonadota bacterium
CTACGACTTCAGTTCAGTTCGTCGGGATCTGGGCCGAGGCGATTGCCGGCATCCAGCGCGTCAATCATCTGCAACTCGTCTTCGCCGAGATCGAAGTCGAAGATGGCGAAATTTTCCCGAATGCGCTCGGCATGCTCCGATTTGGGGATCACCATGTGGCCCCGCTGGATGTGCCAGCGCAAGGTCACCTGCGCCGCACTCTTGCCGTAACGGGTGCCCAGATCAACCAGCGTTTTCTGCTTCAGCAGTTCTCCGCCCTGCCCCAATGGGCTCCAGGCCTCGGTAACGATATGGTGCTGGCTATTAAAAGCCACCACATCGCGCTGAGTGAAATCCGGATGCAGCTCGATCTGGTTGACCACAGGCACTACGCCGGTTTCCTTGATCAAGCGCTGCAGATGATCTGGCTGGAAATTAGACACACCGATCGACTTGATGCGCCCCTCATTCTGCAGCTGGATAAATGCCTTCCAGCTTTCCACATAACGGTCTTTTTTTGGCAGCGGCCAGTGAATCAGGTAAAGGTCGAGGTAGTCGGTGCCCAGCTTCTTCATGCTGGCGTCGAAGGCTTTCAGCGCGGCATCGAAGCCCTGATCGCCATTCCACAACTTGGTCGTGAGGAACAGATCGCCGCGTGGAATCCCGGAGCGCCGTATGCCGTCGCCAACACCCTCCTCATTCTTGTAGAAAGCGGCGGTGTCGATCGAGCGATAGCCCACTTCCAGCGCTGTGGCCACCGCGGCTGATGCTTTGTCGTTATCGATCTGGAATACACCAAATCCCAATTGGGGAGCTTCGGCATGATCGTTGAACGTCAGCATCGGTTGCTTGTCAGTCACGGCGGACTCCATACTTTTTCGTATCAGGAGTCGCACCATGCGGCTTTTTGCTTGAAATCAGCGTGATCAATCCGAAACCAAGGCCGACTTTCCCGAGGCTACTCCGCAATCAAGTGCACTCTGACCCTGCTGTTTCTGATGTTTCCGAAACGAGCGGCTCACGCCGCAGCGGGTACTTTGCTGCCATGGACATCGCAGCCACCATGGTCGAATTGCTTCGTCAGCGGGCGCCAAGTGCCTCGATCTGCCCGTCTGATGTAGCCCGCGCGCTCGCCAGCAACGAACCGGCCTGGCGAGCATTGATGCCATCCATACGTGAAACCGCGGCTGCGCTGGCACGCTCGGAGTGCATCGTCATCACACAAGGTACCGGTCGGGTCGATCCCGCCGATGTCGATCACGGGCCGATTCGCCTGCGGCGTGGGCCGAAGTTTCCGCCGGGGTAGCTCCTGCCCGGCACGCTGGTCAAGCACGGGCCCGGTACATTTACCAAAAGGATCGGGCTCGACTTCACTTCCTCACAGCAGTGAACGAAGCTAAGCCCGATAGTCCCGGGTTTAACTTCCCCCCGGATTCTGAACAGGATTCTCGCTTCACCCTGCGGTCGAATTGTCTCGGACACCGTTTCGAACTCAGCTTCACTCCCTGACGCTGCAAGTGAACCTGACCCCGTTTTCAAATTCACAGCGCTGGAACGTCGAACTGGACTTGCGCAACATCAATACCACCCTGGGGCTGGATCGATTGGCCTGCAAGACGCCGTCCATGAACGACAAGCAGTGGCTCGTCGGCTTGCTTGCCTACAACCTTGTCCGCTTGTTGATGCTGCGCTCACCCCAATGGGCGGACGTGCTGCCACGCCAACTGAGCTTCAAGCACAGCTTGCAACTGTGGCTGGCGTGGACCCAGCGCGGCTTGCCTCCCGACGAAGTGCAGCTCAAATGCTTGCTGGCACTGATTGCACAGCGCCGGGTCGGCCGACGGCCCGGACGCTCGAACCCCGAGCCGTCAAACGAAGACCTAAACCGCTGCCACTCCTCACTCAATCACGGTCCATCAGACGCGAAAACATACGGCGATTTGGACATCCACAGAGGCTTAAGTAAGTGCCATTCGAACCTGACCCCTTTTCGTGAAGGATCAGGGCGGCAGCTCGACGTCTGCGCGCAGTAGCTCGCTTATCCGTCGCTCACCACGATTCAAACGGTTGTAAGTGAACCTGACCCCGATAGTTGGATAGTTGGCTGGTAAGTGAACCTGACCCCGATAGTTGAGTTAGCTCTGGAAAATTCGAAGTAACGAAGCAGCGGGAGACGCGGCGCCAATTTTTCGATTCGCCTTGGCAGCTTCAATAACTTCTACCAACTGATCGTGCTTATCAGCTTGTCGATCTTCCAAATTGATCATGTTCATGCTCCAACGACCGAAAGTGCGGAATTTTGCCGGCTCATTGTAGATAACACGCGTATTTTTATGCCGCAGATCTTTCTCAATTTTATGATAAAGACTATCCAGCGTTGCCGCAGGACCTTCTAAAATCTGGAGAAACCAACCACCATTATAGAATAAGCTGCCCGTTACTTCGATAGGCTCATTATTCGTTTTAGCTATATTTTGAATGGACGTTAGATCTTCGTAAGACATTTTACGGACAGCTTGACTAAGATAAACAAGTTGGTTGATTGACATATCCATCCTTATGATTGACGAGATGCTTGCAAGGCCCGTTGTAGAAACCGATAAAGCTCGATGAAGCCGCGACTCGATCACGGATAGAGTCTCGGCGCATTCGCGGCGATACTGGAGAGTGAACTGGCGCCGCATGGATCTTCATTGGCATGCACGAACCATATCGGCCAAGAATATGCATCCTTTAGGGATACTCTGATTTATTCCCGATCTGCGGCATCATAGCGACAGATCTTGCCACCTGAATGTCGGACACCACGTTAAGTGTCAGGTCCCGTGTGATCCTATCGAGCAGCGTATCCGGCGTTTTGCCGCTGCCGATGATGCCATGGGTCGACTCCGAGTTGAGAGCCGAACGATGTAAGCGACAGGTCACCACACCTCGCGCGAAGGCATAGTTTCCTTTATCGCGGTGGTTGCCAGCTATAGGGCAACAGCGTGTCGATATCGCGATCAAGCGTGGTTGGTAGGCGAGTCAGCAC
>JALYXN010000573.1 GCA_030947085.1 Pseudomonadota bacterium
GGCGATCAAGGCCCTGCAAGACGATGCCACCCTGCCGTCCGATCTGAACGTGCCAGGGTTCGTGATCGAGCGTGCACGCAGCCGTGAACATGGCGATTTTGCCTGCAACGTGGCCATGCTGCTGGCCAAGCCAGCGCGGGCCAAGCCGCGCGAGCTGGCCGAAAAACTGGTGGCCGCATTGCCTGCCAATGCGCTGGTGGCCAAAGTGGAGATCGCCGGCCCGGGCTTCATCAATTTTTATCTCGACGCGGCCGCTTATCACGCCGAGGTGCGCCGCATCCTGACGTTGGGCGATGCCTACGGACGCAGCGAGGTCGGTGCCGGCAGGACCGTAGGCGTCGAGTTTGTCTCGGCCAACCCGACCGGCCCGCTGCACGTGGGTCATGGCCGTGCGGCCGTGATCGGTGACAGCCTCAGCCGCCTGCTCGATGCCACCGGCTGGCGGGTAAAGCGCGAGTACTACTACAACGACGCCGGCGTGCAGATCGCCAACCTCGCCACGTCGGTGCAGGCACGCGCCCGCGGCATCACGCCGGATGACAGCAACTGGCCGGACAACGGCTACCGCGGCGATTACATCGCCGACGTGGCGCGAAGCTATCTGGACCGCGAAACGGTAGTGGCCGACGGCGAGACCGTCATCGGCGCTGGCGATATCGACGATGTGGATGCGATTCGCCACTTTGCGGTGGCCAGCCTGCGCCGCGAACAGGACCTGGACCTGCAGGCGTTCGGCGTCGGCTTTGACACCTACTTCCTGGAGTCCTCGCTGTATGGCGACGGCAAGGTCGAGGAAACCGTGCGCGAGCTGGTTGCCCATGGTCATACCTACGAGGAGGGTGGCGCGCTGTGGCTGCGCAGCACCGATTTCGGTGACGACAAGGACCGCGTCATGCGCAAGTCCGACGGCACCTATACCTATTTCCTTCCCGACGTCGCCTATCACCGCAGCAAGTGGCAGCGCGGCTACGAACGCGCGATCACCGAACTGGGTTCGGATCATCACGGCTCGTTGGCCCGGGTGAAGGCCGGTTTGCAGGCGCTCGACTGCGGCATTCCGCAAGGCTGGCCCGAGTACGTGCTGCACCAGATGGTCACCGTGATGCGCGGCGGCGAGGAGGTCAAGATCTCCAAGCGTGCCGGCAGCTATGTCACCTTGCGCGACCTGATCGACGAAGTCGGCGGCGACGCCACCCGTTACTTCCTTATCGCCCGCAAGAGCGATTCGCAGCTAGTGTTCGATGTCGACCTGGCTCGCTCGCAGTCCAACGACAATCCCGTCTACTACATCCAGTACGCGCATGCCCGCGTCTGCAGCGTGCTGCGACAGGCGCCGGAAAAGGGCTTCGCGTTCGATCTCGCCGACGGCCTGGCGCATCTGGCACGCCTGGACAACGAGCATGAGCAGATCCTGCTGACTGAACTGTCGAAGTATCCGGAAATAATCGATGCCGCGGCATCGAGCCTGGAACCGCACATCGTTGCCGCCTGGCTGCGCGAGCTGGCCAATGCGTTCCACACCTATTACAACTCGCACCAGTTCCTGATTGACGACGACACGCTGCGAAACGCGCGTCTGGCGCTGGTGGTGGCGACGCGGCAGGTATTGAAAAATGGTCTGGCATTGTTGGGCCTGAGCGCCCCGGAGAAGATGTAATGGCAGCACGCAAAGGCAAGGGCCGACAGGCCGTACGCAACGGCAAGAACGGTTTCCCTGGCTGGGGCTATGTCGTGGTCGGCCTGGTGATTGGCGCCATCCTGATGGCAGTAATGATGCGCGGCAGTCTGTTGACCAGCCTGCGCCAACCCGACGGTCCCAAAGCCAATCCGCAGGCCACCGCGCAGCGCGGCAGCGACCCCGGCGTGCTGGAAGGTGCGGGCGACACCACGCCGAAAAAGCCGCAGTTCGATTTCTACTCGGTGCTGTCGGAGAAGGAAGTTCGCATCCCCGATGCCGAGATCAGCGCGCAGGCACGGGCCGAACAGCAGCAAAAGCAGCTCGCTGCTCAGCAGCCGGCACCGATGCCGCAGCAACCGGCTGCCGCGGTGACCGATGCGCACCATGCAGTCACCGAAAATGTCACCGCCGCGCCGGAAGCACCCCGATCGCCGACTGTGGGAGGAAGTGGCTACCTGCT
>JALYXN010000581.1 GCA_030947085.1 Pseudomonadota bacterium
GAATACGCGTCGGTGCTGTTCTACATCAGCATTGACTCCCGTGAGCAAGGCAACCTGTTTCGCTCGAAGAACCTGGCCGGCCGACCGCTTCCCGACGTGAAAGGCAAGCGGGTCTTCAACGGCACCATGCCGGGCATTGGCGAGTTGCGAATTTCGGAGTTCTTGCTACCGCCCTTCGACGTCAGCATCGGCACCTCCATGGGTCAGGTGCGTCGTTCCATGGTGGCGTATACCGAAGTCAGTCTGGCGCTGCTGCTTGGCATGATCATGGCCAGCATCGTCATTGGGCTCGGACTTTCGCGGTTGATGCTGCGCCCGGTACGGCTGATCGGCCAGACGGCAAACCGCATTCGCTCGGACAACCTCACCGAACGCATCGGCGTCACCGGTATCGATGACGAAATTTCGGAACTGGCACGGCTGCTCAACAAAATGTTCGACCGTCTCGAGTCCTCGTTCAACCAGGTGCGTCAATTCAGCGCCGAGGTATCCCACGAACTGAAGACCCCGCTATCGCTGGTGCAATTGCACGCCGAAAAATTGCTCGTCGATGGCAACCTTAACCCGGTGCAGGAGGAGGCCGTACTGATCCAGCTGGAGGAGCTGGCCCGGGTCAACCAGATGGTGGACGAACTGTTGTTTCTGTCGCGAGCCGAAGCGCAGGGCATCCGCATGAATCTGCAGGTGCAGGATCCCCACCGTTTCCTGCAGAACTTCGAACAGGACGCGCTCGCGCTTACCGAGCACCAAGGGAATCGTCTGCGTTACTCGCATCACGGTCAGGGTCGGGTGGCCTTCGAGGAGCGCTGGCTGCGACAGGTGATCCTGAACATTCTGACCAACGCGCTGCGGGTCTCGCCGCCGGGAGGACTGATCACACTGAGGTCGGAGTTTGTCCCGCGCTACTGGCGGGTCAGCATCGAGGACGAAGGCCCGGGCCTCAGCAGGGAACAGTGCGAGCGTGCCTTCGAGCGCTTTGTGCGCTTCAACCATGGAGGCGTCGAGGACCGCGGCAGCGGTCTGGGCCTGGCCATATCTCGCAGCATCATTCAACTACACAACGGACACATCCGCGCGGAACCAGGTAAAAGTGGCGCGGGACTGAGCGTGGTATTCGAGATTCCAGTCAGCGAATCGTAAGAGGCCTGCCGCGGGCGGGCATCCCCGGACCGACACCGGGAGCAAGATCGACGAGCGGTCGGCGATGGAGTTCATGCTCGAGAAGATGAAGACCACCAAGTCCAACAATGACGGCCTGGTCCGATGATTGCTCGCGTTCCGCGGCCGCGATCACTGCGGCGCGGGCAGTTCGACCGTGTCGCTGTAGACGATGCGGTGGTCACGCAGGCGAAACGGCGCGATGGCCGTCGACCCAAGGGTATCGGCGCGGTGTAATTCGTACTCCGCCACCCGCACCCGATAGCGTTCGCCCGGCGCTCGCTCCGGCATGGCTACGGCGCCCGCCCACTCAATGTCGTTGTAGAGCTCTTCTTTCGCCTGCTTGAGAGACAGCTGCACCTGAAGTGTCACCGTCGCACCGACCGCCACCCAGCCGAGGTCGGTCGTCGCGTCGGCCGGCAATCTCTCGACCCATGCCTGCACCAGCCGCGACGCGTTCACCCGACTGGCGACATTGGGCAGTGCGATGACATGCTCTGGAATGCCGACCGGCCCGGCCAGGGTCACGAGAATGGCCGCCGCATCCGGGGTCTCGATGAAAGTCGACTCGCGTCGCGGCAACAACTGCACGAAGTCGGCCTTGACCACGCTCGACAACTCCACGCCAGCGACTGAATGCGGCTGGTAGCGCGCTAGCGCCAACTGCACCATGGGCGTGTAGGAGTCACCCGCATCGAGCTGCAAATCGCAGTACCAGAGCCGGCGGTCAGGGTCGTACTCCGGCAGGTGCCCGATCACCGTGACTTTCTCACCGGTCACTTCGGCGAGCTCGACCGCGTTGCCTACCGCCGTACGCAACGGGAACTGATGGATAAAGGGGCCGGATGCGACGGGGGCGGCGGCGAACACCGGGTCAGCACCCCAAACACTCGTGAACTTCTGACCCGCGGGCCCGGTTTGCGCGTAGAGCGGTAAATACTGCTCAAGCTTCGCCGCGCTGATCGCGCCGTGCAGAAGTGTCCCTGCCCGCTTCAGATCATCCGCCCGTGCTTTCGCCACGACCGACTTCGCCCTCACCAGAAAGCGCTCGTCGGCGGTCCGCGAGCGGATCCGTTGGCCTGCTATCAGACGCGGCGGCTGTGCCGCAAGCGCCTTGACCACTTGGCTGGTTAGTGGAGTACGCCCCGATACCGTCGCATCCGTGTGCTCGAGAACGGCCCGCGCCCAAATGTCGGCGCGCCCTTGGGCTTCGATGTTGCCGGCGATGCCGGCGGTGACATCGGTGGGCCAGGTGATCCATGGCTGGATCCTCACCACCACGCCGAGCAGCTCATCCGGCCCGCTCGAGAACCATGGTCGCCCGAGGTACACCCGCAGACCGCCGCCGGTGCGCACCTTGCGTACCGCGAAACCTGATCCCGCGGAAAGGGTTTCCGTTTTCCACTCCCAGGTCGGCACGATGTAACGCAGCTCGGGCGCCGCCGGCCGCGCGCTGGAGAAGATATCGACGGTGAGCGGGTCGCCGATGGTCGTCACGAGCTCCGCGACATCGGTGATCTGCGGCGGGAAGTACTCGCGGAACCGGGTGGTTGCGGTCGGTGTGTAGTCGACGTAGCGGTGGCGGGTATCGCCGAATTCGTGGCGCACCTGATGCCTGGGGCCGACGGGTCCGCCAGCGGGTCCGCCGGTTCTCGCGATCAGAGCGTCAGCCTCGGTGGCTTCCAGTTGGAAGTCGGCGACGTGCGTCCGCTTCTTCTCCACGCGCTGACCCGCTTCGAGTACGTCGTCGACCGGATCGCTCCAGGACGCATCAATGTCGATCCGTCCGGTGCTGGCCGCATGATTGTGAACGACACCGGGCAGCCACGCAAAAGTCTCCGCCAGATTCCGGCGTTGCTCGGCCGCCAGCACGATGATCGGCTTCTCAAGCGGTTTCTCAACCGCGTGCACGAGCGTCAGCTCGGTGTAGGGCGTGATCATCCAGTGCCGACCTTGACGCACGGTGTCCAGCTGCACGGCGCTCGCAGGCTTCTGGTCCTGCTCGATGAGATTCCATACCCGCATGAGCCACGGGTCGTCGTCGTCGAGGAAGGAACTTAACCGTACCGTGGCCAGCGTCGCCTGCGGCAATGACACTACGAGGGTGCGGGACGCCACGTCGAATACCGGCGGATCTTCTCCGTCCACGATCCGCAGCAGGACCGGTTGCCGGTCGTACCAGAGCGACAAATCTCCCGGCCAGCGCTGCAACCGCGTTCCCGCGTCCCCCGGAAGGGTGGTGAACGACACTCCCCTGGCGAGCGGGTCAGGCAGGTACGGCAGCGGCAGGTCATGCCGGTCGTGCACGATGTACTCGCCGTCGGTGAGCGCCTGATCCTTTTTGCCGGTGAGCTCCGGCGCGTTCTCAGGGTCGGCATGCTTTACCACCCGCCCGCCGGGAAGGGTCAGATAGCTCCCCGCCTCCTTTGCAGCCACCGCAAACTGCGCCGCGATGGCACCAGGGCTTCCGGTAAGCGCGGCATCCAGCATGCCGTGCGTCTCGGCCAGCTGCACACTGCTGATGGGGGCCGCCAGGTTGCGTTCGTTCTCTTCGCGATAGACGATCCCGAGGCGCCCACTGGGCTGGTGACCCCGCAACATCCGCACCCGCTGCTGCGCGACATAGTCCTGCACGTTCACGCCGGCGGTCGAGCGAATCACCAGCCGCATCAGCGACTCACCCTCGGTGAACTCCGTCAGCGGGACGACCGCAGGCGAAGGCACCGGTTCCCAGCGCTGGTAGCTTTCCGGGAAGTCCCGTTCGTGCTGCCGATCGAGCTGATCTTCCGGAATCGACCAGCCGCTCAGGTCGACCGCGCGCACCCGTATCCGGTAGTGGCGGCCGAACCGCAGGCGTGGCAGCGAGCCGGGCGTCGGGTGGAACGTCGCGGCGAGCGGGAAGCCGCTTTTTGCCACCTCGGGCGCTGCCTCTGGCTTCACCACGGCGTCGTCCGCCTGCACCAGCCCCGGTCGTTTCGCGGCGAGCGACCAGCCATCCCAACCGACCATTGTTTCGTGCAGGTACTGATCGGCGCCGGGTTGCGGTGCGTTGCTTGAGGTACTCGCCGCCTTCAGATAAGCCTCGTCCGGCAGCGGTTGCACCCCTAATGGCTGAGCTTCCCCGCCTGGGGTGACCAGCTCATAGTCGCCCTCGCGGCGATGCAAAGAGAGCCATTGGCCAGAACCACCCGAGCGATCCTGAATATCCACGCGCCAGCCACGCGTAACGTCGGTGACGCTCAACAGCGCCGCGTTCTTGTTGATCCGATCGGCCTCGTGCCCGGCCGCGCGGTCGAACTGCGCCACCAGTCCGGCCGCGCGATTGCGCCGGGCCACGATGATGCCGGCGGACTTCAGCGCCGGCAGCGACGACGCATCAGCCGTCATCGACGGCGCGTTGTTGTTCGCCTGCGCACTACGTTGCAGTTCTGTCGTGGTGCGCTGCAGGGTTCCCAGCAGATTGGATACTTTCAGCGCCGAACCGTCGGGGTCGAGCTGCTCCAGCGTGAAGTCGCTGTGGCGATCGATGGCCAGGCTGCCATCGGTCACATCGGGTTGCTCTTCGCGCGCGGTCGGAACCCAGAGTCGATCGGTGTGTTTGGCCAGCGTGGCTGGCCGCGCCTGATCCGGCACGAGCAGGGATTCGAGCAAGCCCCGGTTCGATCCGGCCAGCACCCTGATCGTCGAGACCTCGCGAATGTCCGGGTCATCCTTGATGAAAAGGTCGAAGGCCAGGCCGAGACGCCGCAACAGCTCGGGGAAGTCGGCGCAGCGTGCGATGAAACTGTGGAATTCCGGTGCCACGGGTTCGGGTGCGCGCGCCACGATCGCATCCGGGTTCCAGGGGTCATCCTGCCGGTCATAAAACGCCGTCGCTGCGGCAAGCGCCACCTTGGGCACGGCGTCGGCCGGAACGATGCCAGCCACGTCGAGGAATCGTCCCTTTGGCGGATCGGATTTTTGACGAAGGTCCTGCAGGTAGGCCTTGAGTTCCTGCCGCGGTGAGCCCTGGTTCCGCTCCGGGTGAAGCGGGATGGGGGAGCCGAGATTCTGTACCGCCTCCTGGAGCGGCCCGCGCGTGATCGGCGGAAAGCCGGATGGACTCGCGACGGCGACGCGTTGGTACAGCCCCGTCAGCGCTTTGGAAACCTCTTCCACCGGATAGGAATGCACCACGGCATTTTCGAAATGCTGAAACCCGGCCGCGCCCACCCGCGTCTGCCCGAACAGTGCTTTCCACAGCCCCGGGTCCGGGATAATCGGGTTATTCAGCGAGAATCCCTCGACCTGCCCGTAACCGGAGATCTCGAATGTGAAGTGTGCATCGCGCGCCGTTTCCGGCCAATTCGAAAACGCCTTGAATGCCGCCAGCTCGACGCCCTCTGGTGGAGCGCCGGCGTCCGGGGTCAGTTTCGGAGTTACGAACACCGTCACTCGCAATTGTCCGCTGCCGGGAACGCGTCCCCCGGGGATGACCGTGAAAATCGCATTCTCGTTCATGGCCACTCCTATGCCGCTTCTGCGGCGAAGGCCCGGCAATACGCCAGCCAGGGGTCATGCGCCCGGCCGCGGTTGTCGGTGTATGGACCCATCATGTCCAGGAAGGTCGGGTCGCCCGCAGAGCCGGCGAATTTCTTCTCGCACGACACCGAGACCGAGAACGAAAGAAAGCAGACCGACACCTCGATGCTGATCGACGCCTTGCCGATGGCCTTCGCTTTTCCGCCGTCTTCGAAGTAACTGAGCTCGAGGTACAGCTCGATGCAGGCGGAAATCAAACCAAGCACGTCCACCTCGCCACGGGCCCGGAAGTAACCGGTCAATTGCACCTTCTGCGCCGGTCCATCGATCTCGAGCCGGAAGTAGATGCCCGCCATCACCGACAGGCTTCCGGACGCCACGACGAAGCTCATGGCGACGGCCGCGCCGAACTCGAATGAAGCCTCGATCACCCGCAGGCCGTTCGGCGAGATGGTGATCGCGAAAAAACCGCCGCCGGCAAAGAACGCAACCTGCAGACGGAACGGATTCTCGCGGGTGGCGAAGAAGAACCGGAACTCGAGCGACTCGCCGATGAACGGCACGATCAATTCGGCGCCCAGGTGAATGTTGGTCAGCGCGAAAATGCCCATCGCCAGGTCGGGGATGGCCAGGTCGAAGCCAGCACGCAGGCCGCTCGTGCTGATGTCGAGATAGGGCGGATCACTGAAGCCGTCAAACGGGATGATCTGCTTGAGTGTCTCGACGAAGGCGAGCGGTCCGGCGAACTCGATGCCTTTGCCTGCCCCTTCGAGCCGAACATTCACATCAGGTTTGTGCCCCGGCTTTACCGCGAACTCCATGACCGCAACATTGATGCTGATGAAGTGCGTGTCGCCCATGAGCCGCAACTGGAACGGCGGCAGCGAGCACGAGATCAGCGCCTGAGGGGTGCCACCCTTCAGCGCCGCGCGGATTTCCGACACCAACCGAAGCTTCGCATCGCCTCCGGGCGCAAAGATCTTCTTGGTGTCATCCGGCCAGTTCGTCAGCTGTGTTTCCCAGTCGAGCCGGGCATTCACGACCTCCGGTACCAGCCCTCCGGCATAGAACGTCGTGATGAGACCGACCAGCTCGACAATATCGCTGGCGGCACCGGTTGCCTCGACGAGGAGTCGCAGCAGTGCTTCGAGTTGTTCAGCGATGGGCCGCGGCAGCGTCAGCGATCTTTCAGCGGCGGTAAGCGTGCCCAGCAGCAGCCCCGCCGTGTCGTGGATGCCGCTGAGGATGGGGCCGAAGTCCGCAACCACAGGCGGCGACGCGGCCAAGCCCGCGGTCGCATCCGCAAATTCGGTGGCGCGTTGCACGAGCGCCCCGGCGGCCGCTCTCACCTCGGCGGCCTGCGATGCAAACGCGGGCGTCTGAGCCACGAGGATCGACTTCACCTGCACGATGGCTTGCTGCAGCGCCGTGACCACACTTACCGCCTCGGTGACGAACTTCGGCAGTATTCCGCCGGTTTTCGGCAACAAGTCCGCCAGCGGCAAGATGCCGAACAGTTTCGCCGTGTCCAGTCCGAACATGCTGCCGACATCAAAAGACGTCGCGTCGCTGGCGAGAGTTACAAGATCACCACCGACCGGGCCCACGCGGCGGGCGAGAGCTTTGATATCCACGCTCGGGCTCACAAACCCACCCGAACGATCCGACTTGGCGTTGAGGCCCATCGTCACCGGAACCGCGGCTGTCCCATCGGATTTGACCAGCGCCAGAAAGACCTCGCCGTCGTTTTTGCCTTTTCCGCCAAACCCGTTGTCGGTGTAGGCAGGCGGATACGCCAACAGCACTGGATCCGACTGCCCGGTAAAGGCGCTCAGTGCCGGGATTGTTGCCGTCGCCGTTTTCAGCACCGGAAGGATGTAGTTCCTGTCCGTTCCTCCACCCGCCGCGTCAAGCTCGGCGTCCAAGCGCATCGACACGGTTGCGAGGGTCGTGTCATCCGCATCGCCCGGGGGGGCGTATGCCACGCGCTGTCCACGCATGGGGTAACTGATCTGGGTCTGGTTGGCCGCGTCCAGTGCAGCGGCGGAGTTGGGCTTGCCAAATCTGGAGTCCTCGATGAAAACCATCGGTCCTTCGAATTCGACCAGATGATTGTCGATATCCCGCGCCAACACCTGGAACCGGAACGGTTCGGCGCCGGTTCCAGCGCCAGCGACGCCGGCGATCTCCGGCATGAACATCTGGCCGACACCCGGGTCCGGCTGCGTAAAAAGGCTGCGCGGAGGCGCCAGTGGCGGGGTCGACGCGGTGAGGATTCGCACCCAGCTGAACGGCATGCGGTTCTTTTGCGACGCGGTGCCCACGATGCCAAACGTACGCTCCGGCTGTCGCACCACCACAAACAGGCGCTGGTAAAGTGTGGCGTGGGGACCGCCCAATTCGCCTGACACGACCCGCCGCTCGGTGACCTTCACCAGTGACGCGCGATGGCCAAACGGGTGCAGCAAGCCGCTGTAGACCACTTTGACGTACTGATCGCGCCCCATCGTCGCGCGGTGTTTCCATTCCTCAACGGTGAGGTCGGTGCTGGTGGTGGCGAAACGCACCTCGCTGTCGAGCCAGCCGCCGAGCGCCGTGAGCATGAGGTGGTTTACGGAGACCGGCGTCGGTGTCCACGCCGGCGGCATTCCGGGGGCGTGGTAATTGGAAGTTTCGTGCACGATCATCATGCGATCGCGCTGCGACAAGGAGGCCCGGAACGGCGAGAGCGTGGCGGTGTTGCCCAGATCCTCCTGGGGGAACACCAGCGGTCGCGTCGTGGGCGCCCAGTCCGGCAGGTCGAACTCGCGGGTCCAGACGGCGCGCACGGTCCGGGTGGCTGGATCATTTTCGCTGACCGACGAATGCTGTTGCTCTAGCGCATCCGTCGGCGGCGCGTCGACACGCGTGCCGAGCCGGGTATGCCACAGCTCGACTCGGCCGCCATGCGCGATCTCAACCGCGCTGTGCGCGAACGCACCCTTCGAGTGCGGGCTCAACTGCAGCCGCCACGGCAGTTCAATCGCGGTTTCCGTGCCGGACGGTTCGCGCAACTGCGGCGGTTCGCGCCGTGGCCGGTAAGCGGGTGCCAGCACCTTCGCGATCTCCGTTCCCTGCGCCACTGCGGCGACGGCGCTGTAGGCACCAAACCGCGCGTCGATCTGGCTGGCGGTGCGTTGGGTCCGGGCATAGGTGGACAGTGCGGTCAGCACGTCGGCGGCGTGATGGTCGGAGGTGATTTGCTGATGTAAGGTTCCGGTACGGCCAAGTGCGGTTCTGGACCGGTTCGCGGTCTTTGTCGCTGCCGCGACGGCTCGCGACACGCGATCGATCACACCGGCATGGGCGGCCACGATGTCCCACGACAACAGCGATGAATACGATTCTGCGTGCGACACGACACTGAGCGGCAGGCGCCCCATCGCCGTAATCAGACCTTTTTCGGTGTACGCGATCTCTTCCGTGCCAACGCGGAAAACCAGCCGGCTCGGCTTCGACAAAATGGCCTGAACCGGATAGACAGGTGGCTCCGACGGGGCTGGCGGCAATGGGGGATCCGGCGACTTGCCGGTTCGCGGCGATTGCTGCATTTCCCCGCCCGCATCGTCG
>JALYXN010000113.1 GCA_030947085.1 Pseudomonadota bacterium
TTGCTGCCACCGCGGCCCAGCTTGGACATCATTTTTTCCATCTGCATGTATTGCTTGAGCAGCCGGTTGACATCGGATGGCTCGGTGCCTGAACCGCGCGCCACGCGAGCACGACGCGAGCCCTTCAATAGATCCGGATGGCGGCGCTCTTTCTTGGTCATCGAGTTGATGATGGCGACCATCTTGTTCATCTCGCCATCGTTGACCCTGGATTTGACACTATCGGGCAAGCCGGACATGCCCGGCAGCTTGTCCATCAAGCCGGCCAGGCCGCCCATGTTGCCCATCTGCTCGAGCTGATCTTTCATGTCATTCAGGTCGAAGCGCTTGCCCTTCATCACCTTGGTCGCGAGCTTCTGCGCCTTGTCCTGATCGACCTTGCGCTCCACTTCCTCGACCAGCGACAGCACGTCGCCCATACCGAGAATGCGCTGGGCCAGACGATCGGGGTGGAACGGCTCGAGCGCATCAGTTTTTTCGCCAGCACCCAGGAACTTGATCGGCTTGCCGGTGACATAGCGCACCGACAACGCCGCGCCGCCGCGGGCATCGCCGTCGGTTTTGGTCAGGATCACACCGGTCAGCGGCAGCGCCTCGTTGAAGGCCCTGGCCGTATTGGCGGCATCCTGTCCGGTCATGGAATCGACCACGAACAGGGTTTCGATCGGCGTGATCGCGGCATGCAGCGCCTTGATCTCGTCCATCATCGCTTCGTCGACATGCAGACGACCGGCGGTATCCACCAGCAACACGTCGACCACTTCGCGCCTGGCCGCGGCCAACGCGGCCTTGGCGATGGCGACCGGATCCTGACCCGCCTCGGACGGGAAGAACTTCACCCCGACCTGCTCGGCCAGCGTCCGCAGTTGCTCGATCGCCGCCGGACGGTAGACGTCGCAGCTGACGACCATCACCTTTTTCTTTTTGCGCTCGGTCAGCAGGCGCGCCAGCTTGGCCACGGTGGTGGTCTTGCCGGCGCCCTGCAGTCCGGCCATCAGCACCACGGCAGGCGGCTGCTGGGCCAGATTGAGTTCGCTATTGGCGCTGCCCATGACCAGGGTCAGCTCGTCACTGACCACCTTGATCAACGCCTGGCCGGGCGAAAGGCTCTTGACGACTTCCTGGCCAACCGCGCGAACCTTGATCCGCTGGACCAGCGCCTGCACCACCGGCAAGGCCACATCCGCTTCGAGAAGGGCGATACGAACTTCGCGCAGCGCTTCGCGAATATTTTCCTCGGTCAGGCGACCGCGACCGCGCAGCCGATTGACGGTGGTGGAGAGACGTTGACTGAGAGATTCGAACATGACGGAACCGGCAAACAGGAAAGACGCTGATTATAGCGGACGCCGTGACCGCCTTTGCGTGGATGCCGGCAGGAGGCTGTGCGACACTTCGCGGCTATGGTCCTTCATATGCTTGCCGCGCTCGCTATCGTGCTTTACCTCGCCGCTGCCGGCGGGCTGGCGCGGCCGTTGCTGACGGGCCGCAAGCCACTGAATCGGCTGGCGCTGAGCCTGGCCGGCGCGGCCGTGGTGATTCACGCCGGCCTCTTGCTGGGCATGCATCGCGGCGCACTGGACCTGCATTTCTTTGCCGCGCTGTCGCTGGTGGCCTTTGTGGTGTCAGCGCTCACGCTGCTGGTCAATGCCTCGCGTCCTGTGGCCGCACTGGGCGTGATCGTCTTTCCGCTGGCGGCATTGCTGGTTGCCGTCGACAGCTTCCTGGCGCCACCGACGCTGCCGCACGCGATGGACTGGCAAATCAAACTGCACGTCACCATCGCCCTGATCGCTTTCGGCGTGCTGTCGATCGCTGCCGTGCTCGCGATCCTGCTTGCGGTACAAGAGCGCGCCTTGCGCCTGCGCCAATTCGGCCCGTGGTTGCGCGCCCTGCCCCCGCTCACGCTGACCGAAACCCTGCTGTTTCGGCTGATCGGTGCCGGCTTCGCGCTGCTGACCCTGACCCTGCTCACCGGCGCCCTGTTTGTCGACAACCTCTTTGGCCAGCATCTGGTGCACAAAACGGTGCTGTCGATCGTGGCGTGGCTGGTATTCGGCATCCTGCTGTTCGGCCGCTGGCGGCACGGCTGGCGCGGCCAGCGCGCGGTCAACCTGACCCTGATTGGCATGGCAGTATTGCTGCTGGCGTTTTTCGGCAGCAAGGCGGTGCTCGAACTGATCCTGCACCGCGCCAGGTAAAGAGCCCATCAGCGGCAGGCGTCGATCGCCTCGCTCAATCGCTCCACCCCGACCACCTCCATCTCACCGACCTTGCCCTTCTTGGGCGCATTTGCCTTCGGTACGATCGCGCGCTTGAATCCGTGGTGAGCCGCCTCCTTCAGGCGATCTTCACCGTTGGGCACCGGACGGATCTCGCCTGAAAGGCCCACTTCGCCAAAGGTGACCATATGCTCGGGCAACGGCTTGTCGCGCAGTGATGACAGCACCGCCAGCATCACCGGTAGGTCGGCGGCGGTTTCCTGCACACGGATACCACCGACCACATTGACGTATACATCCTGATCGTAAGCCGCCACGCCACCGTGCCGATGCAAGACTGCCAGCAGCATCGCCAGTCGATTCTGCTCCAGCCCCAGCGTCACCCGTCGCGGGTTGCCCAGCGACGACTGATCGACCAGCGCCTGCACCTCGACCAGCAACGGGCGCGTGCCCTCGCGAGTAACCATCACCGCGCTGCCCGAGGTCGGGCCACTGTGCGAGGACAGGAATATCGCCGACGGATTCGGCACTTCGCGCAGGCCCTTGTCGGACATCGCAAACACACCCAGCTCGTTGACGGCGCCGAAACGATTCTTGAAGGCGCGTAACACGCGGAAACGGCTGCCGGACTCGCCTTCGAAATAGAGCACCGCATCGACCATGTGTTCGAGCACGCGCGGGCCGGCAATACCGCCATCCTTGGTCACGTGTCCGACCAGGAAGATCGCGGTACCGGTTTCCTTGGCAAAACGGGTCAGCTTGGCCGCCGACTCGCGCACCTGACTGACCGAACCCGGAGCCGCTGGCAGCAACTCGGTCCAAATGGTCTGGATGGAATCGATCACCAGCACTTTCGGCCGGGTCGCCATGGCCTGTTCGAGAATCCGTTCGATGCAGGTTTCCGCCAGCGCCTGCAGCGGCTCCAGCGGCAAGCCGAGACGTTGCGCCCGGGCCGCCACTTGTCCCAGCGATTCCTCGCCGGTGACATAGACGCTGGGCAGCTGCAACCCAAGCGTACCAAGTACCTGCAGCAACAAGGTCGACTTGCCGATGCCTGGATCGCCGCCGATCAGCACCACCGAGCCCTGCACCAGGCCACCGCCCAGGACACGATCCAGTTCGCCGATACCGGTCTGGCTGCGCGCCTCGGTGGTCAGTGCCACCGATGTCAGCGACGTGATCTGGGGGGAACCTGCCGCCTGGCCGGCGTAGCTGGACCGTTGCGCTCCCACCGACGCCTTGCCGGAAGAGGCGGGCTCCAGCACGATCGCGCTGAGTGTGTTCCACACCCCGCACTCGATGCACTGTCCCTGCCACTTGTTGTGCTCGGCGCCGCACTCGGTGCAGACGTACGCGGTCTTGGCTTTGGCCATCGGAAGTTGTTTCGCTGGATTGGATCGGTCGAGCTTAGCCTGCAGCCATCGCAAACGGCGAGACGCGGGGACGCAAAGGGATGTCAGCCTTCGTCTTCGACGAACAGCACGCGGCGGGTCATGCCGCAGGTGAGTTCGTAGGAAATCGTGCCCGCCTGCGTCGCCACGGTTTCGACCGGAAGGTCCGGGCCCCACAGCGTCACGCTGTCGCCAATCGATGCGTTCGGCGCCCTGCGCAGGTCCAGCGTGATCAGATCCATCGAGACCCGGCCGATCAGTGCCACGCGCTGGTCGCCCACCAGCACCGGGGTGCCGGCCACCGCACTGCGTGGGTAACCATCGCCGTAGCCCACCGCAGCCACGCCGACCGGCATGTCTTCGGGACAGGTCCAGCTACCGTTGTAGCCAATGCGCTCGCCGCGCCGGACGGGGTTGATGGCGATCAAGTTCGTGCTTAACGTCATTGCCGGACGAAAGCCGAAGTCGGCGCCGGTCTTGCCCTCCACCACCGACAAGCCGTACAGCAGGCCGCCCGTCCTGACCCAGTCGCCGCGGGCATCGGGCCAGCCAAGCACCGCCGCCGAGTTGGACAGTGAACGCGGCCCGCTGAAGGTGCGGGTCACCGCGTCGAAACGGGCTATCTGTGCCGGCGTCTGCGCGCCGTCAAACACTTCCGAATCGGAAAAATGGGTCATCAGACCGATCTCCGGCTCGATCGCGTCCATCGCGGTCAACCGTTCATGCACTGCGGCCACCTGCTCGGGCGCGAAGCCCAGCCGATGCATGCCGCTGTCGATTTTCAGCCAAACGCGCAACCGCCCGCGAGCAGGCAACGCATGATCCAGCCACTGCAGTTGCGACGGGTGATGCACCGTCACCTCCAGCTGCAGCCGCTGCATTTCGGCAATGTCATGCGCACTGTCCGGGCCCGACAACACCACGATGCGCTGCCGATGACCCGCCGCGCGCAGGCGCAGACCATCACCAAGCGCCGCCACGGAGAACGCTTCAGCCTCGCTGTCCAGCGCGCGGGCCACGCGCTCCAGGCCGTGTCCATAGGCATCGGCCTTGACCACCGCCATGACCTTTGCCGGCGCGGCGAGTTGCTTCAGGCGCGCCAGGTTATGCCGCAGCGTGCCCAGATGGATGGTGGCAACCGTCGTGCGGCTCATTGCCTTGAGCGGGAGTCGGGAGTCGGAATTCGGGAATCGTCAAACGCAGGAGCGCCCCGAGCTTGCCGGCTCGAATGAATCCCGAATCCCGACTCCCCACTCCCGGCCTTCAATCAAAAC
>JALYXN010000598.1 GCA_030947085.1 Pseudomonadota bacterium
GGCCGGCGATTACGCACAGGTGAGTCGCATCGACGAGCCCGTGGTGCGTATTGCTGCCGTCCATGGCTGCGTTGCCGAGCTGCCGACCGATCCGCGCCAGAACACCGCCGGCACCGCCCTGCTCGCCTTGCGCAAGGCACTTGGTTTGCAACACGGTTTCGAGTTGGTATTGCACAAGGGCATCGCGCTGGGCTCGGGTATGGGCGGCTCGGCCGCTTCGTGCGTGGCGGCGCTGGTGGCCGCCAATGCACTGCTCAAGCAGCCGCTGCCGCGTGAATCGCTATACGATTTTGCGCTGGATGGCGAAGCGGTCGCCAGCGGCAGCCGTCATGGCGACAACCTCGGTGCGATGCTGCTCGGGGGTCTGGTGCTGGCTACGCCCGAGCGCCTGGTGCGTTTGCCGGTTCCGGCCGAATGGCATTGCGCGCTGGTGCATCCGCATGTGGTACTGGAAACGCGCCAGGCCCGCGCCGCGCTGGTCGGCGACTACGCGCTGAGCGAATTCGTCGCCCAGAGCAGCAATCTCGCGCTGGTGTTGGCTGGTTGCTATCAAGGCGATGCATCGCTGGTGCGCGACGGATTGAAAGATGTGCTGATCGAACCTCGCCGCGCGCCACTCATCACCCACTTCGCCCGCGTGAAGCAGGCCGCCCTCGACCATCACGCGATGGGCGCCAGCATTTCCGGTGCCGGCCCCAGCGTGTTCGGCTGGTATGAAAATCGAGCCGACGCCGAAGCCGCCAGCGTGTCCATGCAGGCGGTGTTTGCCAGCGCCGGGCTCGACAGCGACGCGTGGGTCTCGCCGATCGACGGCCCCGCCGCGATGCTGGTGGACTCGATTGAAGAGGCCCAGCGATGAGCATGACTTGCGCGACATGTAGGAGCGACTTCAGTCGCGATGCGCTTCCGTCGGGACCTCAGCGCAGGAGCATCGCGGCTGAAGCCGCTCCTACAAGGACTCCGCTGCGGCATACCTTCCCACAGAGCCGCGCATGAGCAACCCGCTTCGCTACCACAGCACCCGCAGCACCAGTCCGACTGTGTCGATTAGCCAGGCAATCGCCGCCGGACTGGCGCCGGACGGCGGCCTGTACGTACCCGAATCCCTGCCACGAATCGACCCGCACGCGTTCGATCCCACCGGCTCGCTAGCCGCCACCGCGGCAACGCTGCTGGCTCCGTTTTTCGACGGCGACCCGCTGGCGGGCGAGCTTCGTGCGATCTGCGCGGAAGCCTTCGACTTCGATGCACCGCTGCGCGAGCCGCCGGCGCGTCCGAACACCTTGGTGCTCGAACTGTTTCATGGGCCAACCTTCGCCTTCAAGGATTTCGGCGCACGATTTCTGGCTGCCTGCCTCACTCGCCTACGCCGTTCCAGCTCGCAACCGCTGACAATCCTGGTTGCTACGTCCGGCGATACCGGCGCCGCGGTAGCGGCGGCCTTTCATCGTCAGCCCGGGCTGCGGGTAGTGATCCTCTATCCCGACGGACGCGTCTCTCCGCGTCAGGCTCACCAGTTGGGATGCTTCGGCGACAACGTCACCGCGCTGCGCGTGGACGGCCGCTTCGATGACTGCCAGCGCATGGTCAAGGCCGCCTTGAACGACGCCGAGCTGCAAGCCGAGGTACCAATGTCATCCGCCAACAGCATCAGCCTCGGCCGCTTGCTCCCGCAGATGACCTACTACGCGCACGCGGCACTGGGCTGGTGGCGCGAGCACGGCATGCCCCTCAACTTCATCGTTCCAACAGGCAACCTCGGCAACGCCATGGCCTGCCTGTGGGCACGGGAAATGGGTTTGCCGATCGGGGACGTGCGCCTCGCCTGCAACGCGAACGCCACTCTGCCTGAGTTTTTCAGCGGCGCTGAGTACCAGCCGCGCGACGCCATCGCCACCCTGGCCAACGCGATGGACGTCGGCGCACCCAGCAACTTCGAACGCCTGCGCTGGACGTTTCCCGACGAAGCAAAATTGCGCCACCTGCTGCACGCCCACAGCGTCGACGACGTCACCATTCGCCAGACCATCACCACCCACGCCAACGATCATGGTGAAATGTTCTGCCCCCACACGGCCACGGCGATGCACGAACTCGATCGTCTGCGCGCAGCGGGTGATACGTCGCCTTGGGCTGTCGTGGCCACGGCCCATGCGGCTAAATTCGAGAGTGTGGTGGAACCGTTGATCGGCCATCCAGTCACCGTTCCTGCGGCGTTGGCCGCCATGCTGGAACGCTCCGCCGAAGCCGAAGCCCTCGCGGCAGATGACAAAGTGTTGCGCGAGCGACTGCTGCTCGACCGAGTCGAAGGCTGAGTGACGAAAGAAGGCTATGAGTTGTCATGGACAACAAGCGGGCTCGTATCGAGAAGTGATCTCGTCGTGCGAAGGCCGGAGCTGTAGACAGGTGACACTCGCTTCATACTGATGGACGGCTGGCCGTCCATACCTATAGATGCATTCCTGAAAACTAATTTCACAAGAAACTGTTGACGGGTGGTTTTGACCTCGCGTATGGTCGATCGCATGTCGCAGCGCAACAGCCATCGCAGCACCGCCAAAACGTACCGTCTCACGACGGTTCCCGGTTTGCTGCAGGTTCGCGGCACGCTTCTCCTTGCGCTTGTACTCGTACTCCTCATTATCAACGGAGGTGCGGGCTGAGGGCATGTGTCCAGGTAGATTGAAAATAACCTGAAGACTCCCAAAAAACCCCGCACCGGCAACGGAGTGGGGTTTTTTGTTGCCCTTGGTTCCCATCACGGAGCCCAGCAATGAACCCAGACGCAGATGTAGCAGTTTCCACCGACGGCAAGATCGATGCCGCCACCGATCGTGTTCGTATTTTCGACACGACCTTGCGCGATGGCGAACAGGCGCCCGGCTTTTCGATGGATCGGCGTGCCAAGTTGCGCATGGCGCAGGCGCTCGAAGCACTCGGCGTGGATGTGCTCGAAGCAGGCTTTCCGCAGGCTTCGCCGGATGATTTTGCGGCGGTGGCCGAGATCGCCCGTTTGCTCAAGACCACCACCGTCTGCGGGCTGGCGCGCTGCCAGAATGGCGATATCGACGCCGCCGGCCGGGCACTGGAACAGGCGCGGCACTCGCGTATCCACGTGTTTCTCTCCACCAGCCCGCTGCATCGCGAACACAAGCTGCGAATGAGCAAGGCGCAGGTGCTGGATACCGCGGTGGCGGCCGTGGAGCGCGCGATGAGGCTTTGCCACGAAGTGGAGTTCTCGGCCGAGGATGCCTTGCGCACGGAACCCGAATTCCTGGTCGAGGTATTCAACGCCGCCGTCGCCGCTGGCGCCACCACGCTGAATGCACCGGACACAGTGGGCTACACCACCCCGTCCGAGATCGTGGAGCTGTTCGAGTACCTGCGTCGCAATGTGCGTGGCGCGAAAAAGGTGATCTTCTCCAGCCACTGCCACGACGATCTGGGCATGGCCGTCGCCAACAGCCTGGCTGCGGTTAGTGCCGGCGCGCGACAGGTGGAATGCACCATCAACGGCATCGGCGAGCGCGCCGGCAATGCGGCGCTGGAAGAAGTCGTGATGGCGTTGAAAGTACGCGCGCCGCACTTCGGCGTAGACACGCGCATCGATACACGCAAACTGTTCCCCACCTCGCGCCTGCTGACGCAGATCACCGGTCAGGCCGTGCCGCGCAACAAGGCCATCGTCGGCGATAACGCTTTCGCGCACGAGTCCGGCATTCACCAGCACGGCATGCTCAGGAATCGCGGCACCTACGAAATCATGCGCCCGCAGGATGTCGGCATCGCCGAGACGCGACTGGTGCTGGGCAAGCATTCCGGCCGCGCCGCGCTGCGTCAGCGACTGGAGACGCTGGGTCACACGCCGGACGACGCGGTGATGGATGCCGTCTTCGCCCGGTTCAAGACGCTGGCCGACAAAAAGCGCGAAATCCACGACGAGGATCTGGAGGCCATTGCGCTGGGCCAGGACCCGGATGCGCTGGGTCCGTGGCGCCTGCAGCAGCTGAACACCGCCACGCATCTGGGTGGCAGCGCCTCGGC
>JALYXN010000600.1 GCA_030947085.1 Pseudomonadota bacterium
GTTGCCACAGCAGGTGTTGCTGCAAGGTTTCAGGTGCTGCGTTCTGCGGCTCGAAATCGTCCTCACCGCGCGTACCGGAGCCGCTACTGGCACCGCTGCTGGAGAAATCGATCGGCGATTCGGCCGCGCCGCCACTGTCGGGCCACTCGCTGCCGTCGTCCCTGTTGTCGTTTTCGGTGCCACTGGCGGCGACCACGGAGTCGGCGCCGGCATATTCGTCCTTGCTGGCTGCCACCTCAGCGTCGTCATCTTCGCTTTCTTCGGCGAATTCGAGCAAGGGATTGCTCTCGGCGATCTGGCGCAGTTCGGCCTCGAGCTCGAGCTGCGAAAGCTGTAACAGACGGATCGCCTGCTGCAATTGCGGCGTCAGGGTTAATTGCTGGTGAAGGCGAAACTGGAGTGCGGGTTTCATGCCAGCCTGATCGAAAGAACTCTAGACCATCGTAGCGCTTGGCTGCGCGTGCATCCATAGCCGCAATGGTGTGCCGAGCACAATATGTTGAAGTCATCGATACGTTGATGGAAAACATCTCGCGGATGCAGTCGATGAAGGGATCGCTCCGCGAGTCAGGCACGCAAGTGGTTGAGCGGCGCCTGATTCGAGCAGAGAACCGAGTCCGGACGTGTTCTCACGTCCAGTCAGAGGCGGAATTCGCGGCCCAGATAGACCTCGCGGACCTTCTCGTCGGCGAGGATGTGGGCTGGCGTTCCGCGGGACAGGACCTCACCCTCGCTGAGAATGTAGGCGCGGTCGCAGATGCCCAGAGTTTCGCGCACGTTGTGGTCGGTAATCAGCACGCCGATGCCACGTTCCTTGAGGTGGCGCACGATGCGCTGAATCTCGCCCACCGAAATCGGGTCGACGCCGGCGAACGGCTCGTCCAGCAGCATGTATCTCGGCTGCGCGGCCAGCGCTCGGGCGATCTCGACCCGGCGTCGTTCGCCGCCGGAAAGGCTGATGCCCTTCTGGGTGGCGATGTGCGCGATCTTGAGCTCGTCAAGCAGGCTTTCCAGCTCGCTTTCGCGCTGCTGAAGAGTCAGACCTTTGCGCAGCTCCAGCACGGCCATGATGTTGTCCGAGACGCTGAGTCGACGGAAGACTGACGCCTCCTGCGGCAGGTAGCCGATGCCGAGCTTGGCCCGGGAATGCATCGGCAGCGAGGTGATGTCCTGCTTGTCCAGTTTGATGCTGCCGGCGTCGGCCTCCACCAGGCCGACCACCATGTAGAAGCAGGTGGTCTTGCCGGCGCCGTTGGGACCGAGCAGGCCGACCACTTCACCCTCGCGGATCGAAAACCCGAAATCACGCACCACTTTGCGTGCCTTGAAACTCTTCTGGAGACCCTCAGCTGAAAGCATTGGCTAGTTTTGTCCCTGCACGGAGGCAGCAGGCGCAGGCGCACTGGTCGGCGCGGCCGGCTTGCTGGCGGCGGGCTTGTTCTGCGGCTGGAAGGTCATATGCACGAGGCCATCCCCACCGCTTTCGCCGGTCATTTCGCTGGTCTGGGTGTTGTAGGTCAAGGTGTCGCCATGGGCCTGGCCACGGCCCTTCTGATTGATCGAGGCATCTCCCCGCAGTACGGCAATACCCTTGAGATTGTCGTAATCCAGCGTCGCCGCGTCACCCAGGACCAGGTTGTCGTTGTCATCCAGTTGCTGCAAATGGGCAGGCTTGCCGGTGATCACGACCCGACTGATCTGACTTTGGGCGTCGAAATAGACTTTGGCTTGGTTGCCGCTCGCTTTCAGCGTGCCTTGGGTGATCACCACGCTGCCGGTAAGCGTGCTGACCGTGTTGGGCTTCTGAAAGCCGTCGAAATGCTTGGCGGCGACGTGCATCTGCTGCTGGCGATCACTCGTCTTGGCCAGTGCAGGCTGCGCCGCCAGCAGCCCCAGTGCAACGACAGCGAGCGCGGACGTGGCGCTATTTGCTGCGCGGCGGGAAAGTGGCATGGACATCATCGAGCAGCTCCAGGTGTTTGTCATTGAGATTGGCACGCATGCCGAGGCCACTGATTCTAGTGCCGCCCTGGATCATCTGCGCCGGCGCCGCGGTTTCCAGGCGGTTTTCCTTGGGCCATGCAGTGACGTCGGCGGTATGCAGTTCTGCCGCGGGTGCACCGGGAAAGGCGGCGCGATGCATGTTGACCGGGCCCTGCAACTTGATCTGGCTGGCGCCCTTGTTGACCCAGCCGTATAGCGACTCGCCCTGCCAGTCGGGTACGCCGGCCTGCCTGGCCGGCAACTGAAACGTGGGCGAGCTGAGGTAAAGCGATTCATCGCCCTCTCTGCGTTCCAGATGCGGCGATTGCAGGCGAAAACTTTGCTTTCCGTCCACGTTGTATTCGGTGACCCTGGCGTCGGTAAGGGTATAGCCCGAGCGCGGCGGTCCGACGAAGTCGTTGGTTTTTGGCGCCGGTCCAAACCACCACAGCAGCAGTTGACCGAGGCCGGCGGCGAGGGCGATCACCAAGGTCGCGGCCGGCAAGCGCCGGTCGCGTAGCCAGCGTCGCAAGCTCACTGCCAGTGCTCCCGCTCCGCGTCGCTCTTGCCCTGCGCCAGCAAAATCAGGTCACATACTTCGCGTGCGGCGCCCTGACCACCGGACAGACGGGTCTGCCAGTGCGATTGCTCAACGATCCATGGGTGCGCATTGGCCACCGCCACGGCCAGTCCGGCGATGCGCATCGGTGCCAGATCGGGAAGGTCGTCGCCGACGAAAGCGGCCTGCTCCGGCGACAGGTGCAGGGCATCCAGCAGCTCGCGCAGGCAGTGGCGTTTGTCCTTCTGGCCCTGATAGACGTGAGCAATATCCAGCTCTTCGGCGCGCAACGCCACCGGATGACTGATCCGCGCGGTGATCAGCGCGACTTGCACGTCGTTGGCCTGCAGGCGTTTCAGCCCCAGTCCGTCGTGCACATGAAACACCTTCGTTTCACGCCCGTCCTCGCCGTACCACAGGCGGCCGTCCGTCAAGGTGCCGTCCACGTCAAACACCACCAGGCGGATCCTGGCAGCGCGGGCGAGGACATCGGAGGCGATGCTGGGAGTTTGGTTTGGGGTCACGATTCAATGCGGGAATGGGGATGGGGGCAAGCAACGGCCTGGAACATCTGATCTGCCTATCAGACCACGCGGGCACGCAGCAGATCATGAATATTGAGTGCGCCAACCACGCGCTGTTCGTCATCCACCACCAGTAAAGCCTGAATCTGGTGCTTTTCCATCAGCTGGGCTGCTTCGGCGGCGAGTTTGTCGGCGCCGATCGTCTTCGGCCCGCGAGTCATCAGCTCGGCCACGGTGGCGCCGCGCAGATCCACGTCTTTGTCGTCCAGTGCGCGACGCAGATCGCCATCGGTGAAGACACCTAGCAGGCGCTGGTCGGCGTCGACCACCGCGGTCATGCCCAGGTGCTTGCGGGTCATCTCCACCAGTGCCGAGGTGATGCTGGCCTCCGGCGACACCCGGGGCACATCCGCGCCCTTGTGCATCACGTCGCCGATATGCAGCAACAGCCGGCGGCCCAGGCTGCCGGCAGGGTGCGAGCGGGCGAAATCATCTGAAGTGAAGCCCCGCGCCTCGAGCAGCGCGATCGCCAGGGCGTCGCCCATGACCAGCGCCACGGTGGTACTGGTGGTCGGCGCCAGGCCGAGCGGGCAGGCTTCGTTGGAAATGCTGCCGTCCAGATGCACGTCGGCCTGCGTGGCCAGTGAGGAATCCGGCTTGCCGGTAATGACGATCAGCGGAATGCCCTGGCGCTTGATCACCGGCAGGATAAACAGCAACTCATCGGTTTCGCCGGAGTAGGACAACGCCAGCACGATGTCCTGCGGCAGGATCATCCCCAGATCGCCGTGGCTGGCTTCGCCGGGATGCACGAAGAAGGCCGGGGTTCCGGTGGAGGCGAGGGTGGCGGCAATCTTGCGCGCCACATGGCCGGACTTGCCCATGCCACTGACCACCACTCGGCCCTTGCACGCCAGGATCAGCCGACATGCCTCCACGAACGCGGGCCCGATGCGCGCCTCCAGCGCCAGCACCGCGGCCGCTTCGGTCGCAATCACCGTGCGCGCGCTGGCGGTAATGGCAGCGGCACTGAGGTCGGGCGTTATCGGCGGGGCGATGCGTGCGTTCATGAGGCCTCTTGAAAAGGTGAATCGGTGTCACCGTAGCGCCGAAGGCGCCTGAGGGGCGCCCTGCCGGGGCATCGGTCATGTCTGCGCCAGCGTAATTCCATTACCATGGCACATTCGTATTTTACAGTCATAAGTCGGTGCAGTGGCTTGCGGCGCCCGCCGTGCCATTTCCGCGTGATTTCCCCTCGCTCTCAAGGAACACCCCATGGACCCAGCCAGCATCCAGGCAATGATCGAAAACGGCTTGCCAGGAGCAAAGGCTGAGGTCACCGGGGCCGACGGTGTTCACTTCGAGGCCACCGTGGTGGCAAGTCAGTTTGCCGGCAAGTTGCCGCTGGCCAGGCACCGGCTCGTTTACGCCACGCTGGGTGATCAGATGGGTGGCGCGATCCACGCGCTGGCGCTGAAAACCGTCACACCCGAGGAAGTTGCACAGCGCCCCTGAGGGCTGCAGCAGCACTTCCCGTTTCCGATTACCGAAGGACAACCGATGGCCAAGATCCTCATCAGTGGCGGTGTGCCACTCAATGGCGAGGTCGCCATTTCCGGCGCCAAAAACGCCGTGCTACCCATTCTGGCCGCGTGTCTGCTGGCCGACGAGCCGGTCAGCATCGGCAATGTGCCGCATCTGCACGACGTAACCACCTTCATCGAGTTGCTTGGCCAGATGGGCGTGCAGCTGGTGCTGGACGACCGCATGAAGATGCACGTCGACCCGCGCACCACCAACACCTGCATTGCCCCGTACGACCTGGTGCGCACCATGCGCGCCTCGATTTTGGTGCTCGGCCCGCTGGTGGCACGCTTTGGCGAAGCCGAAGTGTCGCTGCCGGGCGGTTGCGCCATCGGCTCGCGTCCAGTCGACCAGCACATCCGTGGCCTGCGGGCGCTCGGCGCCGACATCACGGTCGAAAACGGCTACATCAAGGCCAGGGCGAAGCGTCTCAAGGGCGCGCGCATCCTGATGGACATGGTCACCGTCACCGGTACCGAAAACATCATGATGGCCGCCACGCTGGCGCAGGGCACCACCATCATCGAGAACGCAGCGCAGGAGCCCGAAGTAGTCGATCTCGCGCATTGCCTGATCGCAATGGGCGCGCAGATCGAAGGCGCCGGAACGTCGACCATGGTGATCCACGGGGTCGAGCGTCTGCATGGGGCCGAGCACAACGTGCTGCCTGACCGGATCGAAACCGGTACCTATCTGGTCGGTGCGGCAATGACCGGCGGCAAGGTGCGCGCGCGGCATGCGCGTGCCGACTCGCTGGATGCCGTGCTGGCCAAACTGGAAGAGGCTGGCGCGCACATTTCCACCGGTCCGGACTGGATCGAGCTGGACATGCAGGGCCGCCGCCCGAAGGCAGTCAATATCAGCACCGCGCCTTACCCGGCGTTCCCGACCGACATGCAGGCGCAGTTCACCGCGCTCAACTGCGTGGCCGAGGGCACCGGTATAGTCACCGAAACGGTGTTCGAAAACCGCTTCATGCACGCGCAGGAACTGCAACGCCTCGGTGCCAATATCCAGTTGGAAGGTAATACCGCGGTGGTGCAGGGCGTGCCCGAGATGAGCGGTGCGCCGATCATGGCGACCGACCTGCGCGCGTCGGCCTGTCTGGTACTGGCCGGGCTGGTCGCCAAGGGCGACACCATCGTCGATCGCGTTTATCACATCGATCGCGGTTACGAGAACATCGAAGAGAAGCTGGGCATGCTGGGCGCAAAAATCCGCCGCCTGCCCAATTGATTGCACCGCCTCAGGAATTCTGTAGGAGCGGCTTCAGCCGCGATGCTCTTTCTATGAAACATGCAGAACCAGAGCATCGCGGCTGAAGC
>JALYXN010000613.1 GCA_030947085.1 Pseudomonadota bacterium
GACGGGTCACGCAGGTCGGCGATGAAGCCGATCGATTCGGAGAACGGGATCGTGTTGGCAAATGACTGCGCGAAGGTGGCGTAGTTCGGGAACTCGACGATGCGCAGCTGGTGAAATTGATACGGCGTAAAGTTGGCATCGTCATAGTCGAGGGCGTCCTTCGCGCCCTGAATCATGCGCCCCACATTCCACGCATGCGCAGGGTTGTAGTACACGGAGATATCCACGCCTTTCCACGTCTCGTGTCTGACCGCGTAGCGTGCCGACAGATACGAGAAAAACGGCAGCATCGATTGGTTCTTTCCACCTTGAGTCATCGTGTAGTGGAAATAGCGCCGCCCGTTGGCCGTCCATTCCTTCTGCAGATAACCCGGCGCCAATGCGATCTGGTCGGCGGCCGTCGACACGGTGGTGTCGAAGCTGATCCAGTCGGCATCGTTGCTGATATAGGTGTTGGCGCGTGCCTTCTCATCGCCCAGCTTTGGCATGAGCGGCACATCCTCGCCGAGGCCGTACTTGCGGCGGTCATTGCGATCGGTGATCTGCAGCTGGCTCTGGTAGCCGAACTGCGGCATCACCTGATTGTTGATGAAACTGCCGTTGTGGGCGAGGAAGGTACCTTCCGGGCTGTTGGTAAAGCCTTTGGGCACATACTGCAGGTCGAAGTCGAAACGCATCGACGCGCCCGGCGCCAGCGGCGTTTTCAGTTGGTAGATAGTGAAGCCGAGGTTCTTGTCCTGGCTGACGGTGTCGTGCGGGGCGAAGGTCAGTGACTTGACGGCGAACTCGTCGGCGAAGTTGACGTACAGCTCGCTGATCGGCGCGCTGTGCTTGTTGACCAGCGTGTAATGGCCGCGGATATCCAGCTTGCGCTGGTGCGGGTAGATGTCGACATCGGCCGTGACCGCGGTGATTCTCGGTTGCGGGGCATCCTTGTATTTTGAATACCTCTTCTCGTAGTCGGCACGCTGCCTCGTCTTGGCGCTGCTGTTCTGGAAATGGTTGAGCACGTTGGTGTTGTAGTAGATCCACGCGCCGCTGCCGACAAAGGCGAGCAGGGCAAGTGCGAGTACGGCCCTTTCCGGCAAGCGAAAACGTGTACGCGCTTCCCGCATCCGGTCGCGCCAGGCCTGGCCGGTGCCACGCACCCACAGCAACGAGGCCAGCACCAGCAGCGCGACGGCGCAACTGGACCAGTAAAAGTCGAACCACAACGCGGCCTGCAGGAAATGCCCGAAGCCGTTCATGTCCGAATACGGCGTTGCGGGCGCGTTGCCGTAGTTGTAGAGGTTCTGTTCCCAGTGCAGCAAGCCAAATCCGATCTGCGCCACAAACCACACGATGGTCAGCAGATAACCGAGAAACTTGTTGTTCGACACCACTTGCAGAAACAGCGCCAGCACCGCCAGCAGCACGAAAGGGATCGCATCCAGTGCCAGTGTCGCCAGGTACAGCCCGGGCTCCAGATGGGTGTAGCCATGGGCCAGCTGCCAGACGATGCCGCAGCCGGTCCCGACCAGCAGAAACACGCCAATCACGGCGAACAGGGCACCCAGCTTCGCCAGCAGGGGCACCCAATCGGGCATCGGGAACGCATCGGTGACCTCGGCCGAGCGCTGACTGCGCTCGCGCCACACCAGCTCCCCCGCGTAGAACGTGATAATGATGTAGAGCAGCCACTGGAACGCGCCGCCCATCATTTCCAGCACCTGATGGGTCACCGGATAGGTGGCGGTGCCGTAGATCTGGCCCGACAGCATCAGCGAGCCCACAAAGTTGGCGACACCGAGCGCCAGCATGATCAGGAACGGTGCACTTCGCAGCACGCCGAGCGTGTCGAAGGCGAGCTGTGCCCGTAGCTGCAGCAGGTGAGTCCGCAGGTCGCTGCCGATTTGCACCCTGGGCAGGGTCAGGGTGCTACCGCTGGGGGGGCGCAGTATCGGTGGCTCGGGCCGGTTTTTCCGGCGTGGCAAGTGCAGGCCTTCGCTGTTGGGGCGAAACAGCGCCAGTGCGGTGCCAAGCATCGCCAGCCCGATGCCTGTCCACACCACCCGGTTGAACATGAGCACGCCGCTGAACGCGGGCAGGTCGTGGTTGGCCTGCTCCGATGACCAGTAGCGCGTGACCAGCGCCAGCGTGCGGGTGCCAAACGGATCAAGCATCGCTGCGACGTAGTGGTTGTTGACGTCCTTGGTCAGCTGGCCAACGACGCCTTGCAGCACGAAGAAGGCAATCAGCCCGATATACGTGGCCAGCATCGAGCGGGTGATCGAGGCGATCAGAAACAGCAGTGCGGCCATGAACAGCATGTCCGGCACAATCATCACCCCAAACGACCATGCGTAACCGTGCCAGCTGAGCGGTCCGACTTGGGCCGCATCAATCCATGGCATCG